>JANMZB010000417.1:0-1301 GCA_031382725.1 Sphingobacteriaceae bacterium
GTCAATCTCGGAGGAGGAAGCTGTTCGGTGTAGGCATATCATCAAGGCGGCCTGGCGGTGTAGTGGGATAACGACTTGAGGATCGTTGAACGTGATGGACTGGGTACCGGGTAACAGATTGGCGCCGAGGTGGTGGCGTGAAGTAGAATCGACAATGAGGCCATTTGTACGCATCTGGCTTTATGACAGGAGTGAGGTACGGGACCCTTTATTTTCGACCGCTTGGTAGGCGATGGCGAGGTATTCGGTGCCATACGAGTCGCAAACGACGGCACACGCTGTACCGACGCGACAACCAGTTTTCCGAGCGTGTTTTTCATTAAAACCGATAATGTTGATAGTCCGATCAGGGTAGTATTCGAGGAAAGTCCAGCCGGTGCCGAGGATCATGGTATCGGCCCCCCCGTCGGTGGTGCTAAAGTGCCATCCAGGGCGTAGCTGTACCGCGGCGTGGGCGGCAAAAACGCGAGATTGGCAATGGACGTTAGTAGTGACAGATGAGGTATGATTCGCGTAGGTTAGTGAATCAGAGTCTTCGTCAGATAACTGAAGTTCAAGCATGGTGTGGTATGCCTGTCGGAGGGTGTCGGACCATTGATGTTCTGGGTATGAACTCTGTACGGCGTGTATAAATGCCGTGGCTGGGTCCGTATCGGGAGGTGGTATTTCGACAGTGGCATTGAGTGCGTTGGATGGTTCAGCTATTTCTGCCGGTGGTATAACGGCGGCAACGTTGGCCTGGGCGCGATTGTATTGAGAAGGGATTAAACCGGGGTTGACGGTGGGCTTCGGTTTACCGGGGTAGTTGTCGGATGGTAATCGCGGTGTGGTACCGGGTACGGGGGTGGGTTCAGGAGGTGGCTTTCCCAGCAAGTTGTTGCGTTCGGTGACCCATTGGGTAGCTAGCGCCGGATTGACGGCTCTGAGTGCGTTAAAGGAGTGGCTATCCATGTGGTAGATACTCCGGGGTTGACCATATGCGGCAAAGGCGGTAGAAATGGGGTCATCTCCCTCAGGATCTGTGTGGGTGTGTTTGGCCTTGGATATGGCCGTGTTGAGGTGGTGAGCATCTTCGAAGTTGCGCCATTTAAGGATAGCGAGCATAAAGGCATCAAAGGTCTTGTCTTTATGGGCATCGGCGATGGAGTAGATCATGCCGGAGGAATCGGACCCGGCTAGTCGGTTCTTGACAGTGTTGATTAGTTGGTAGTCGGTTGATTTTGAGTGTAACAGGAAGGTTGGGTCGGCACGGCCCATCTGTGCATGAGCATTGGCAATGTGTTCCAAGAAGCCTTCAAGTC
>JANMZB010000420.1:0-1296 GCA_031382725.1 Sphingobacteriaceae bacterium
CTGATCAATGGCAAGAGCTTCTTTAATCGATTTTGGTAGTTCGACACCAAACTTATGCGATTTCAACAGATAACGACTATTAACTGCCGCAATTATTCGTGTTCGCTTCTTTAATGTAAAAGGTACCCACCATGCAAAGGCAGGCTCAGTAACTATTTTCTGGGCGACTGCGTATTCAGCAACTTCGACCGGATTGGACTCTTTTACATTCTTCAGGGGTTCCCAACTCGTAGAACCATCCTTCCATTGAACGCAGAGTTTCCAGCCTTTTGTGGTCATCCTTCGAACACGCTTCCCTTTTACTTCGACGAACTCGTCATCTTTTGATGTCGCATGCGAATCCTTCTTATGGTCGATTATCGAATCCATCAGGATATATCGCCGACCATCAGCATCAACTTGAGCATACAAGTTTTCTGCGATGACATTTGCTGCGTACTCAAGTACATCTCCATCAGCAAATTCTACTTCATACTCCCTGGTATCAAGTATTGGATTTTCATTGGACTTCCCTAACGGTTTACCGTCGGCATCTATTCTACGATTGACTACGGTGCCAACCTTGTACTCGTCCCCTTTTGGTAGAAGTACCTGAGCTGTGATGTAACCATCATACCCTTCTGGATCATATTCAGAATTGGTAGCATTGACAAGATCATCCACGTCTGGTGTAGATACATGGTCATGTTCTTCGTCATCATAGACTTCATACTCAGGGGTAACCGCGGCGACATCAAAAGTTGGAGTCAACTCGCTTTCACTTAGCGGTTCGCCTAATCTTTTCTTGACGTTAACGTCATATGATTCTCTCTCCCTTCGGTTATCATCGCTGTCAAATTCTTCACGCTTTAGATGGCGAAATGTATTACGGCGTACAACTTCGCCATTGGCTTTAAGTATTTTAGCCGTGAGAACCGAACCAACCTCAGGTTCCGTGGGCCCCAAGTAACGGCCAAGACAAACTTTATCATCAGGGAACTGTGAAAGGGATTCGTGATAGTACACCCAATCATACCAGGGAAATTCACAGATAAAGGAAATATCTGCGGTTTGTCCCATCATGATGGTCTCCGGGACTTGGCCTTGGAGTTGGTACATATCATGGGCCGTATGAGAGCGGACCAGCGAAGCGAGCTCAATGCAATGATCCCATAAACGGCGTTGGCTTCGGCTCCGCACCATCCATCTACCTGCGAGTCGTTTGACTTCGCGTATCTCCCCCTCAGCGCGATTCTGCCAAGGACAGTATGGATCCGTTAGTTTACAAAAGCAACCGGCTTCACGAGCTTTCTTACG
>JANMZB010000516.1:0-5110 GCA_031382725.1 Sphingobacteriaceae bacterium
TTCATCAAAGCCATCAAAATATGATTTAAATTGGGCAATAAGTGGACGGGACATAAGGAAGGTACTGAAAGTTTTGGTCGACTTAAAGCTACATTTCTCCCGCCACTTTTACTTTTTTCAACCCCATGTCCAGTAGTATGGTGATTTTTCTGAAAACTTGGAAGATACCCCATAGTTGATAACCAATAAATTATGTTCTTAGCGTAGAATTATGTCCATTTGCTAGCAGAACCCCGATACGGATCAGGTTTGGCAGGAATGTTGTCTCCCTAATAAATGGCAATGGGAATCTTGGTGAGTTTTACAGATTATTTCATTGGCCGACTTACTGCTACCACAGGGCCTGAAGAACAGCGCTAATCATCAGTATAAAACAAAGAGGGAGGCTTGGCTACTATATAGCTGGGCCTCCCCCTTCGCTTATATACAAAATCTAAACAACAACAATATAAGAAACATTTTTTAAATATTAGAAACGAATTTCAATTTTTTAGAAACGATTATCTTATATTTGAGTACGAAACAGCAAACATGTATACTGAAATTATAAAAATTATCGAAGGTGGCCTTAGCAAGGACCCGCAAAAGGTGCTTAGTTATGCTAAGTTGCTTGCCGAAAACCTCAGCAAAGCTGGCGATACAAAAGCCGCCGACCGCATCCTGCGTGCCTTGCACAGCAAGCAGACCCATCCAGTTTACCTCGACCAGCTTCTAACAGCTCCCGTCGATCAGGAGACCCGTATGAACATCGCCGATTTGGTAATGCCCCAGCAGACCCTAGACTTCCCGGTCATCCTCTCAGATAATTTGCGCCATAAACTCAACGGCTTCGTGGGCCGACTAAAGCACCGCTCTGAACTGCAGGCCGCGGGTGTTGCCCCGCAGGCCTCGCTTTTGCTCTACGGCCCTCCTGGCTGCGGCAAGACCACCATCGCCCATTACATCGCTCAACAAATGCAGTTGCCGCTGGTCGTAGCCCGCCTTGATTCGCTGGTTTCCTCCCTATTGGGCAACACGGCCAAGAACATCCGCAAAATCTTTGAATTTGCCAGCCGCCAGCCCTGCATCCTGTTCCTGGACGAGTTTGACGCCATCGCCAAGGCAAGGGATGACCAGCACGAGTTGGGCGAACTCAAGCGCGTGGTTAATAGCCTCCTGCAGAACATCGATGAGTTTGTAGAATCTAATATTCTGATTGCGGCCACCAACCACCAAGAGTTGCTTGACAAGGCAATCTGGCGCCGGTTCAACAGCATCATTGACGTTGCGCAGCCCCAAGCTTCCGACATTCGGCGCCTGCAGCAACTATTTCTTAAATCGGTGGAGCTGGGGTTTGACCTGGACAGCAAGAAAGGCGAAGCCCTGGCCGAACTGATGCAGGGTAACAGCCCGGCCGACATCAAGTCTATTTGCCAGAACGCAATTGCCCAGAAAGTACTGGTCAAAAAGGAGAAGATAGACTACGAGGATTTGCTGCTGCAGTTCTACTACTACAAGCACCACGAAGCCGCTTCCCAGGAGTCCTTACTCAGATTTTTGAACACCCACGGGGTTTCGCAGACCACCATTGCGGAACTACTCGACATCTCCCTGCGCCAAGTGCGCAACTACTTCAACCCTAAAGGCTAGCCATGGAACCCAAGAATCTTCCCATCAAGCTGTTCAGCAAGCGTGGAACCCAGGATGAGCGTAAAACCGAAGGGGGCGGCGGGGGCACTTTGCCCGGCTGGGTACTGCCTGAAGACTTGCTAGAAGCCCGGGCCACGGAGTTTCGGCAGGTGCTGGACTCTACGGCCCAAAGCATGGCTACACGTCAACCCGAGCGCCGCTTTATTCCGGCAGTAGTGCAAGTGACGGTACGGGAAGACGCCATGTCTAAATCCAACCGGGGCGAAGTAGGCAAAATCTTCAACCGCAAGGAAGAATACAACTTCATTGGGTTGTCGGAAGACCTCGACTTTCTGGTTAAGGTGTACTCGCCGGAGCACGTGACCTTCATCGACCACAACCTGGAGCGCCCCTTGGCTTTTTCCATTGGCTTATCGGCCATTGACGAGATTCGGCCGTTTCAGCCGCGTATCGACCTCCCTCAGGATGCAGCCACGCCGCTAAAGGTCAAATTGGTGAATTACCAGGACTGGCAGATGAATGCCCAGGTGGAAGGTCTCTTTGAGCAGGCCCTGCGGGAAGGCCAAATTACTTATCGTAAAACCCGCTACACTTCTGGGCTGACCGTCTTCAAGCTGGAACACGTCCGGCCCGATGCCCTCGTGACGGTGCAGGAATTCGAGGCGCTGTATTCCATTGACCCTATGCCGGCTTACCGCATCACGCTCGATGAACTGAACAGTGGCCTGGAACTGCCGGTGAAAAACCCAGTGGTGGGCCAAGAGTACTTGACCGTGGGTGTGCTAGATTCGGGCATTGCCCCTATTCCCCACCTAGCCCCGTGGCTGGATGCGCGACGGTACTCGGCTTACGACGAACCCGAAGTAGACCGCTCCCACGGCACTTTCGTAGCGGGTGTGCTGTTGTACGGTGATGAGTTAGAGCAGCGCAATTGGGTGGGTGTTGGGGAATTCAAGCTACTTGATGCCACCGTGTTTCCACGGCCGGGGCTGGAAATTGACGAAGACGAGTTGCTGGAAAACATTCAGAATGCGGTTCTGGCCTACCCCGATGTGCTGCTCTGGAACCTGTCGGGCGGCGGCACGCTCGAATGCAGCACCCGTGACTTCTCCGACTTTGGCAAGTCTCTCGACGAACTGCAGCAACGCACGGGCGCCCTCATCTGCAAATCAGCGGGCAACTGCACTAATTTCGTCACGGCAGTTCCCAAACGACGCATTCCCGTTTCGGCCGATTCCATTCGCTCTTTGGTGGTGGGCAGTGTGGCTCATAGCCAAGGGCCGTACGACTTAGTACCCGAAGGCCACGCCTCGCCCTTTTCGCGTAGTGGGTTTGGTCCCAATAAGCTCATAAAGCCCGAACTGGTGCATTACGGGGGTAATGGCGGCGTTACGGCCGCTGGTCGCATGAAACTTACCGGTGTCAACTCCTTTTCTATTACCGGCGGCGTGGTGCAGCAGGCAGGCACAAGCTTTTCTACACCGCGCGTGTCAGCGCTAATGGCCGGCCTCTCCCACCGCGTGGCTGGCGACTTCAACCCCTTGCTATTGAAAGCCCTAGCCATTCACTCGGCCAAGTATCACCCGGGACTGAGCCTGAGTCCGAGCGACCGGCTGCGCGAGTTGGGCTTTGGCCTGCCGGGATCCGTGGACGACATCATCTTCAACTCGCCTCACGAAAGCACACTGATTTTGCAGGACAACATCGTGCGCGGGGGCTACATTGAGATTCTTGACTTTCCGTTTCCAGACGTCTTAATCAACGATGAGGGCCAGTTTTACGGCGAAGTAACCGTCACCTTAGTGACCGACCCGCGCCTGGATGGCAACCAGGGCGCTGAGTACTGCCAGTCCAACATAGACGTATCCTTTGGCACCTACGAACGGATTCGCCTGCGCGACACGACCAAGCGCACCGTTTCAAACCCCATCGGCAAGCATAATTCCTATAATCTACTGCTTTCCAGCAACTATGCAGCCAAGTTCCAGCGCTACATCGACCACCCGTTCACGCCTGAGCGGCAGCTCCGCGACGACTTGGGTAAGTACCACCCGATTAAGAAGTACGCCATCAACCTGCAGGAAATGACCGAAGCACATCGCGTGCGTGGGCTGACGTCGCCTAAAAAGTGGTACATTGAGCTTAAGGGTCTGTTTTCGCACGCAGCAGAAGCTGCGGCCATGGCCGATGGCGAAGTGCTTTCCCAAGAGTTCTGCCTCATCGTGACCATCCGCGACCCCTTGCAGCGTCACGATGTGTACAGCTCTGTGACCCGCAGCTTGACGCTCAATAACTTTCAGCATAACAACATACGGTTGCGCAACGAGGTCAACCTAAACCTGCGCAACACCAGCAGCAGCCAGGCCCCCGAGCCAAATGTTGAGTAATGTAGGGGTAATTAGCACATTTAGGGTAAATTCGCCATACAAACCATTTAAAACGTTAATAAACACGAAGTTGCATGGTTAGTTTCAAGTCTTCAACTTAAGCGTTTAAAAATCTTAAAATAAATTTTTAAACTAATGAAATCTCATAATGTATCTTATTTTGGCGGCGCATTTACCCTAAATGTGCTAACGACCCTATTGATCGATTTTAAATGACTCTCCTGGGCACTAAGGAATGATAACTGCCTTCTGGGTAATTCGGTAGGTATTGGTTTCTATAGTGATAAAATAAAGTCCAGACGGATGTTTGGCAATATCCATTACCATCTTTTGCAGATCAGCTTCCTGATATGCATCAAATAAAGTTTCTACCTGCTGGCCTGCCAGGTTGTGCAGCGTAATTTTTACGTTTCCTGGGCGCTCAACGGTATACTGTAGCACCACCCTATTACGAATCGGGTTAGGATACAGACTGAATAATTGCGTTGATGCAAGTTTTTCAGCCGCCTCCTTCTCCCATTCTCCTTTTGCTATGTCTGCTACGTTGGCCGCGTACCTGGCAAAGTTACGGTTGGCTTTGTAAGCTGTACTATTACAGAAAGTACTTAGCGTGGTCGCATCGACAATGGGTGCTAAAGCAATGCCATTATCACAGGAGGTGGTAGGTATCCACCCGTCATTTGGGTAAGATTGTACGTCAGTTCGGGTCACAGTCACTGGATAGGTAGCCACGACCAGTACATTTTGGGTGTTGGCATCGGCGTCCTTGCGGCGAAGATTGACAAAAAACTTAATTCTCATTTGGGTGGAGAAATTTTCGACGCTGCCAAGAGAAGGAATAGGTCTTGACAGGGAAGCAAAGGCCGTGCGCGACATGCAGTACAAATTGCGTAGGTCATTTAATTGATATTCATCCACGCCTGCATTGGTCCCAGCCAATTCAATCGAACCGCCATTGACACGGCCATTCAAATCATACAACGAATAGCCTAAAATCGTGGCTTTAATGTCCTGCACCTCCAGGCCCGAAGCGGGATTGATCACGTACTGCACGTCTTCGGCCAGTTTGAATAACGTTTGCCGCGTATAAGTTG
>JANMZB010000539.1:0-3867 GCA_031382725.1 Sphingobacteriaceae bacterium
GGCGGGTCATGGTTTGCCGCTCCTGAAGTGTTGGCGTCACGCGCCGCAGAATTAGACAGAAGATGGCGAATATTGGCACCAGATGCAGGGACAGGAACAGCCACAGTTGGTGAAGGAGCTGCAGGTGGACCAGCTGCAACCAGGGTGGCATTCGCTAGGAATGAAGGTTGTGGCCTATGGGTGGGTGTACCTTTATTGTTTTTAGCCTTTTTCCTGAGCTCAATAAACTTAGTTCGTTGATTTTTAGTGAGCTTGGGCCAATCACTTTTGGAGAAGAACATGGAAGCAGTCATGGCCATGGATGGTCCAGTGTAGGTAGTGTATGTACGAGGGGCGTTATTGTTTTTATTTGGGCCCGATCGTGGTGTGAATCCACGTTGGTTTGAAGAGCCATGATTACCTTGACCATTATTATTAGGTCGCCCATGCTCTGTATGGTGATTTTGGCGCTGGGCATTAGACTTATCCTTCTTTGATTTATCAAGCATCTTAGCAGTAGAAAGCACAATACGATAGAAATTGTGCCAAGAAACCTGGGTTAATGATGTACCATTCATACCAGACATGGTTAGCTCGGTGGTAATGGCTTGGCGTACAGCATCGTCCATGTCCTTTTGACCAAGTAGTGTATTGGTAAGCCAAATTCGTTTTGTACTATCATCAATAGATTTATCTTCTATACTTTCAAGCTCTTGAACCTTACTTGACCAATGTGTGAGGAAGGTCTCAAAACCCTTGCGCCATTTGTCATCAAGTTTCATTACCGTGAGCTCAGCGCGAAGAGTGGATGCATCAAGTGATACAGATAAGTCGTCATTGTAAACCGCGAACAGCTCCTTGTAAACAAGTTGAGCATCCATTGTGGATTCGTGGGAACGGACACAGACTTTACCCTTGGAAGTGTTGATGCATTGTATGAAAACATTATACATGAACCTTTGCTTCTGCTCAAAGACAGCAACAAGCTCTGGTGAAGGCTGATAAGATGGATTTAAAACATCAAGAGTATCATGATTGGCGGCAGTGGCCATGAGCTGGCGATGGAAGGAACGCCATTGCTGATCTTCTTTAAGCTTAACATAATCAGAAACATTAATCTTGATGTGTTGCCGAAATTCACGGGTGCTAGGCGATGAATGAAGGGGTGTAGTACTAGTGGGTGTCACAGGAGAAATCGGAATAACGCGAGCGAGGTTCTGTTGAGTGCGCCATATATTGAAGGCATCTGCAGTAAGACCAAACCAAGCACTAAAATCTGGAGTAGTTTGTTCAGCATACCAGAGTTGAAGTGAAATAAGCTTCTTAATAGTAATAGTTTGCAAACTAATAGTTATAATAGTAGAAGCGTCATCTTTGTCAGGGCAAGTAAATGGAAGTTTTAAATCATTAGTGTCTAAATCCATGAAATCATGTATGTCAGTTGCTCCAAGTGATGTGAGGGCCTCACGGACATATGAATCGTAAACAAGAATAACAGTAATGATGTGTTCCAATGCCCCTTTTGGGTTAAGAGATCGGGTTGCCACGGCCATTGTCAAATATGGATACCACAGAATCAATAATATGAGGTTGATTGTTGCCTTGTGTGGCTACAATCCTTCAAGTAGATAAACTGATTCCGAATCTCCAAGTATCCGATATATTCCAATAAGGAAATGAGGTTGATTGCTGCCTGGTGTGGCTGCAACCCTTCAGGAACACTGACCGTCTGCCAAACTACCAAAGAGAAGTATGTTGCTGCCAGGTATGGCTGCAATCTTGAAGGAATCAATTCAATCAACCAAAAGCAATCAAATGAGCGTGTCGCACCCCCGAAAAAAAACTTGAGAAGAACCGGGTGTCTCCAACTGAACTTGCCAATACCCAGTATACCCAAAAAACAAGCCAACTTGCAATGGACTTGAACCAATTTTAAAAGGGTTTAGAATCCGGTCTGGGTTGGTGTTTACCCCGACCTGCGCCCTAGAAGGACTTGTGCTATCGCTTCAAGACAATGTCTTTAACTCGCACCTTTTTGTCAGCAATTTTAGATGGCTGCCTATCGCCCTCGTCCCTACCTGCAATAACGGTTAGGGGTTTTTAGCCAGTTTACTTCTGGGGCTACTAGTGATTGAGTGATCCACTTTTCGCGCTAACATTTACCTTCCGGAAGGCTGCCAGACCTGGTCTACCCGTTTACCTTGCGGTTACTGAGGATTGGCGTTTATCGGCTTGTGGGCCGGCTTTTATAAGCACTTGTACTTGTGCCGACTATCAGAGAGTGGTAAAGCTCCCCTTCGTCTCAATCTGTTTAAAGCCGGTTAATAGGCTGAAGTTTTTAAGAGTTTCTTCCTTCTCCCTCTTTTCAGAGTTCCCCCTTTTACCGGGGTTTAACAATCCACTTAAGGATGAGATGTGAACAAGGAGCTACCCGTTGAACACCACTGCAAGGATATACCTGTGCAGAATTATTGGCTACCTTTGGCTACTCTAATGGCTACTCTTAGGCTACCCCTGGTTACTCCCCGTTTGCTACTCCCCTTTTATCGAATAACGACGAGAAATTGGATGAAGGATGGATGAAAATGTGAACGTAGGATTACAGGTAAAAAAATGATTTCTGATCTGGACACAGACAACAGAAATATGCGCAAACAAGTCCGACCTGAACACAGGTAGCGAGACAGCGCAAACGACAATGGCGAACGGTGAATACGGCGACGTAGGAAGCTTCAGTAGGTAGGTACTGACAAGACTGGTTAATCTATTACGGCAAAACTATAAACGGTAGAAGAAAACAAAGCAATAGCGCAGGACAATCAAGAACTAGCAAGGGAGCACTAGGGTGATCAATCCTACACTTTACCTTGCTAAAAGACGAGTTAATAGTTTGCCAGTTTTAATTTTGTGAGCTAATATAGATTAAAAGTGATTTTATTTCGTATTTTGTATCCTTTTGGATATTCACTGGATCACCAAATATTCTCCTATTGGAGAGTTGAATAGTTTCTTTCTTAATTATTTTTGTTGAGTCATCACTGAAATATTTATACTTAATCAGTTGTGAACATTTTAGTTGTTTATTTTATCGGTTTTATTCTTGTTTGTTTTGACATATAGGAAGTTGAATCTTGTAACTGATTCTTGTTTAAAATTACTTAGGTAGAAATTTTCATAATTAGAGGAATAATGTTCAGTACTTAAGCCACAGTAAAGTCACTTAGGCTTTCCCTTTTTCAGTACCAAAGTCCAGTCCGCACTAGAATTGCCATAGCTCCTGTTCTGCGCGGAGTTAGACGCTAATTCAAGTACCGCTGGATTGCTCTCGTCAAGGCGGTTCGAACCATGTGCCTTACGTGCCGTTTCGACAGATACTTCACACGTAGAGTTAATTTCAGATTGTTTAGTACTATCTGTCACTCCCCTTAACTCGGAGAGTGGGTCATCGACCAGATTCTGAATGACAACTGTAATGGGTTTGGTAGCATCAATTGCTTTCATGGTTTCACCAGTCCAAAATAGTATTGGTTGAACAAGAGGCCAACACTTGCTCCATCCAAGGTACTTAGTTATTACATCACTTGGTTTTGTTTTACCTACAAATTGCATAAAATTGATTACTCCGGCTGCAATATTTTACTGAAAACGATGATAAGAAAGAACATTGTGACGTTTATTTAAAGTTGACTGTGGAATAGTGGACGAAGTTACCACACATTTTGATTGTCACCAAATAGCCAAGCAGACCCAGCAATGGTAATTCCCATCATGCGTAGGGTATAGCGTAGATCAATAATCTGCTCAGTAGCCATGAATTCAGAGCCATATGTCGCAGTCTCCACAGTATTTTGCTTCTTAGCAAACCATTGAATGGGAGACTGATTGAGA
>JANMZB010000568.1:0-1117 GCA_031382725.1 Sphingobacteriaceae bacterium
CCTTATCGGTACCCAGTTCACCGAGCCGTACCACCCTCAGCAAAACCCTGCTGAATTACGGGCTATCCGTTGGCTCAAACAGAGTATCCGCCTCCTGCGTATGCGAACCGGCGCTCCACAAGCCGTCTGGTTCTACGCCGCCTCGTACATGGCCGACATACACAATATTTCCGCCGACGAAACCCTAGGCTGGGCCACCCCGTGGTCTCGGCGTAAGGGGGATACACCCGACATCTCGGCCTTCCTGCAGTTCAAGTTCTACGAACCTATCTACTACCACGACCCTACTGGTAAATTTCCGGACACCCGTGAGCTTCCGGGTTACTGGCTTGGCGTCGCCCATAACGTAGGCGATGCACTGTGCTTCTACGTGCTGAAGGCGGATACTCATCGCGTCATCGAACGGAGCGTCCTCCGTAGCGCCCTACCGTTCACGCATCACAATAAGGAAACTGCCTTCCCTACCGATGCGTTCAAGCCCATCTTCCTTCCTCCCTACCCTCCGGATGACACCTCCCTTGCCTCTGCCGATACCCCGGACACCGCCGAGCCCAATCGACCCATCCCGGTCCCTAGGCCCCCAGAACCCCACCCGGTCACCGACCAACAACCCCGTATCAGTATCCCGATACCTACTTCCACGCTCGTGATTTCCGACGCCGATCACGTGCACCCCACGCCCGATCACGACGCTCACCGTCCGGACCCCAATGTCCTCAATCCTGCACCCCCCGGCACCCCATCCCAGCGTCGTTGCACCTGGGATCCGACCGCCGCCGCTATCCCATGGGGCCCGACATTACCCTGTGATACCGTGATTATCGAAGAGTCACAACCACTTCACACCCTGGCTGCGACCCCCTTGGAGACCCTCCATCTCAACCGTCGTGCACGCTCCCACGACCACCACCGCGACCCCCCGCTTGCCCCCGAAGTCCGTCGTTCACGCCGTAATATCTCCCGTGACCGCCTCAGCGACTCCCTCGCTCATGCCGCCGGTACTTCGTTATTCATGGTGGATAATCATCCCATGTACCCATTACCCAAGATTCCAACAAGCCTCCTAACCCCGACGTCCGATTCCGATCCGTGGCCATCCCGCCTCCCGGACGCCCAC
>JANMZB010000618.1:0-5959 GCA_031382725.1 Sphingobacteriaceae bacterium
GGTTTGATGTGTTTGAAGAAATCAGTAATGAATTGGAAATAGTAATAGGCCTTGGAGTGCCAACTAATACTGTTGAAGGGATAAATATCAGCATGATCATTTTCCAGCCCAACAAGCAAAGGCAAACCTATTCGAAACAGCAGCTGCATTCCGACGAATTACCTTATTTCAACCAAGGGAGTACGCAGATTCTTTTATCAATCAAGGATAAGATTATTGCACCAGCGATCTGTTATGAAAGTTTACAAACTGATCATGCTGCAAATGCTGTTGAACTTGGTGCCCAAATTTATATTGCCAGTGTTGCAAAACCCCAGAAGGGTTACGAAAAAGCGATGCTGCATTACCCGGCAATAGCCAGACAGTATTCAATGCCAGTGTTAATGTCGAATTGTATTGGCTACTGCGATAACTTTGAAAGCGTTGGCAAAAGCTCAGTTTGGAATAAAGAGGGTGAGCTTTTGGGCCAGCTTGACGGTAAAAGTGAAGCGGTGTTGGTTTTTGATACAGAATGTGAAGAAGTAATCATATGCTCACACTCAAAGTAATATTCTTCTGAAGGTTATAATCTAAATAATCTTCACACTTTTACCGCTTCGCGCGGATTTATAGATTGCTTGCACAATACGAATATCACGAAGACCTTCTTCACCTGGAACTAGCATTGGTTTTCCCTGCATAATAGACAGCGCATCGTCGTCCATTTGTTTGGCCTGTTGCCATGGTACCTCGTAAGGGTGATAGATTTCACCTAAACTGCTTTTTCCTTTCAATCCGTTATATCCGGAGAAAGGAGCCATTTTAATTTCACCCTTTTCACAAGTGATGTCCAGGTTATTTATATTTTCTCCAAAGCTGGTTCTAATATCCGCCAAAGCTCCGCCCGGGAACAGAAGTTTTGCGGTAGTTGTCTCATCCAATCCATTTTTATAAACATCAGGACGCTTAGTTGAAACGTTAGCTGATAGTACTGATATTGGTTCTCTTCCCATCCCCATTCGCGCACCCTGAATGGCGTAAACTCCCATATCATAAAGTGCTCCGCCTCCCATTTCTTTTTTCTGTTTCCAGTGATTAGTACGGCCGTCAGTATATCCCGCAGCGCAATTAACATACTTTACATTACCTAACTGTTTCTGCTTAATAATCCGTCGAAACTCCTGGGTATTAGGTTCGTGATGCAAACGATAGCCGATTGCCAGCGATTTTTTATTTTTACGACAGGCATTAATCATTGCATTGCACTCTTCCACCGTCATTGCCATTGGTTTTTCGCACCATACATGTTTGCCGGCGTTTGCTGCACGAACCACAAATTCTTTATGCATAGATGGGGGCAATACCACGTAAATTACATCAATATCATCGTTGTCTTTAATGGTATCGAAATTTTGGTAATTATAAATGTTCTTATCAGGGATGTTGTATTTTTTTGCCCAGCTTTCTGCTTTCGAAGGAGTTCCCGTTACAATACCTGCCAAGTAACAGTTCTTGGTTTGCTGTAGTGCAGGTGCAAGTAAATCGCCGCTATAATAACCTAAACCTACCAGTGCAACACCTAATCGCTTTTTACTTTGTAGCGTAGCTGATAGTAAAGCATTAGGAGATAACAATAGTGCTGAACTGCCTACTATCAGATTTTTTAGAACTTCTCTTCTTTTGTATGTATTCATAGTTCGTTTCACATTTACGCTTCCATTCCCCATTTAAGGGATAGGGGGGCATCGGCGTCGCAATTAACCCCTTTTATGACGTATCTATACTGTATCTTTAATATTGGTCTTTATATCTTTAACTAAGTTAAAAAGACAATCATGATAAAAGAACTTTGGTTTAATTTACCCGTTAAAAATATACAAGTGTCTCTTGATTTTTACACGAGCCTTGGGTTTACAGAAAACTCGCACTTCCCAAAATCTGATACCGGTGCAAGTTTATTTGCCGGAAGCAAAAATATAGTAATTATGCTTTTCACGGAGAATGTGTTTAAAGGCTTTAGTCAGAGCGCCATCCCAAATGCACTGGAATCTACGCAAGTATTATTATCTATTGATGCTGAAAGCAGGGAAGAGGTTGATCTTCTTGCACAAACCATTAAACAATCCGGAGGCTCAGTATTTGCAGAACCTGGTGACAATCAAGGTTGGATGTATGGTTGTGGCTTTGCCGATCCGGATGGGCATAGATGGACGCTCCTTTACATGGATATGAGCAAAATGCCTCAGTAATTCGAGTGTGGAATAAGAACGCTTGTTGCTTTGCCTACAGCTTTTTTGTTTTTACTTTAATTGAAATAGGAGAGGATACATTGCCAGAGAAATCTTTGGCAACCAATTGAAGGCTATATTCAGATCCTGGCTTTAGGTTATTGATTTTATAAGATTTAGTTTGGTGAGATAGAGTTTTGAGGAACCCTTTATTGCTGCTGATTTCAAAATGCTTAATACCATAATTATCTATTGCACGAGGCCATTGAAGTTCAAGCGAGGTTTGACTTAGTTTGGAAACGGAAACTCTGCCTTTTAAAACAGGTTTTTGTTTGTCTTTCAGATGAGCCAATATCGCAGCATGCCATCTTTCCATCATAAATAATTGACCTTTAATATTTGGGTGTACATGGTCAAACGTCATCGTGCCTTTTGATTTGGTGCTATTGATAAAACCTGTAGACATATTAACAGGTATTACTGGTGAAGAAGGAGTGGATAGTTCTTTGCATATCCCTTCAATCTTACCGTTTATTTTCTTCCATCTTGTAATCAGAGTCGCTAAAAAAATCTGCACCTGAGGATTTTTTTTCCTTAAAATGGAAATAATAGAAATGATATTTTTCCGGCTATCTGCCACCAAGGCGGCGGTGCTGTCTGCATCATTTGTTCCCATGTGAATGAGCGCTACATCGGGCGTATAACCTTTTACAGGATCATTGATTCTTTCCCTGAAAGGAGGTAATGGTTTGCCCGTCCAGATTTTCGATTGAGTGCCTTTTAAAAACACATTACTTGTAATCCCATAATAAGCTTCGCAATCCCGATCGAACGGTTTGCCCGTTTTATTTTTGAAATCCATGGTAAGATTACCTTCTGATTCCTGAAAGAAATGAGGGTTATAGCCGACCATATCAACATTAAAACCTTCAAGAGTAAGCTTTTCCCAAAGCCATGGGCGATAGCTGTATTCAAAAGTGCTGTCTGCCTTTTTTTGGTTTTTACCCTGGGTAATAGAGTTACCTATACATACAATTCTTAATTGGGCCCTAACTTGAGAAGAATACGTAATGAGCAATATAAAACCGGTGATAATGTTTAATCGCTTCATTCTATTAAGGCAATTAAATCGAAGGTATTACCCAGGGTCTTCTATACTCTGGCATTATCAAAGCGTTTGCCTCTTTACTGTTAGTAAATTCGTTTTTGTCATCGTCCCACAATAAATGAGGTTGGTTTATTCTTGCTGATATATTTGGAATATGAGCATGTAGGGCAGCTGCTCTGCCAACCTCCGGAGGGCAGGCGGGCGTTTTGCGTGACTTAATACAATCGAGAAAGTTTCTGACGTGAGCTCGATGGCCTTCGTCGTTTTCGGTCATCGTAAACGAGGAAGCCTTGGTAATCTTATTTTGCCCGTCCCATTCCGGGAAAACTTCCAGATAGCTTCTGTTAACCACGAGTGTTGCATTGTCGCCTATAAATGATAAGCCATAAGGTTGTTTATTGTAAGGGCCAGTTTGTATGCCGGCGTTAAGATCATAATTGATTACAAAATCTTGCTTTGGATAGATTACAGACATCGTGTCGAACGTTTCACGCATTCTTTCCTGGCTGCTGTTATTGGTTGCAAAAGTCATCACTTCTTTTGGTCCGGCTACAATGTCTTTAGACCAAAGTGCAATGTCAATTAAATGAACGCCCCAGTCAGACATTAAGCCACCGCCGTAATCCCAGAAATGCCTCCAGTTTCCGTGGAAACGATTTTTATTAAATGACCTGAGCGGTGCCGGGCCAAGCCACATATCGAAATCTACACCCGCGGGTACCGGCGAATCCGGGGCAGGCGACGGGCCTAAACCATAATTAAAATTTGCCCAGATATTCACCTTTCTAAGCTTTCCGATCTGGCCGCCTTTAACGAGTTCCATGGCTTTATTAAATATCGGACTGCTTCTTTGTTGTTGCCCCACCTGGATAACCTGATTATATCTTTTAGAGGCTTTGAGCATTAAGTTACATTCGCCAATGGTATTCGCCATCGGTTTTTCAATGTATACATCTTTGCCGGCCTGGCAGGCATAGATTGTATTAAGGCAATGCCAGTGATCCGGAGTGCCAATGATAACAGCATCAATGTTCTTTTGCTCAAGTAGCTTCCTGAAATCTTTGTAGAGTTTGGGTTTGGAATTGAATGTATTGGATATTTCCTGAGCCCGTTCGTTAAGAACATTTGCATCTACATCGCACATAGCGGCACAATTCACGTCAGCAAAACTTAAAGCATGCTTTAAAATTCCGAAACCCATGTTCCGGCAACCAATTAAAGCAATGTTAATTTTGTCGGATGGAGCTACTACAGTCGCGAAAGCAGAGTAGGGTAAAATGGATGAGAAACCTAAGCTGGTTGCGCCCAATGCCGTTTGCCGGATGAATGTTCTTCGTTTCATTGAAAGAGAGGTTAGAATTAATAGCAGGTTAGACTATTATGATTCAATATAAAACTAGAACAAATCTTTAAAGAAGTTAAACCGGCTTTTGTAACAATATTGGGGCGGATAGCTTGTTAAGAACCGCTTTTTTGCGCAAACGGCATCTATTAGGAGAGATATAATACCAGTCTTATAACCCCACCCGTGGGGGTTATAAGACGAGTCTTTTAGCCTGGTGTATTTAATTTCTTCAGAAGTTCTTCGGAGACATCATCCGAATACACTCCGTATCCATTCAAGAACACACCTTTTACATTATATTTATCTGATTCAATGCCATAAATTATTGTGTTATCGCCTGGATCTGACATTCCTTCAAAACGATGGATTTCGGTGATGCTGAAATCTTCCGGTTGTAACTCGATATTAGCGGTATTGTTGTGAAGTGTTCCGTTTGCAAGATTAAAGTCTAAAGTAAACCCTCTTGTTTTTAAACCATTGAGAGCTTCAACTACAGTTTGATAATTTTCCATAGTATTTAAACAGCTACAGTTGGAGTTTGTTTAGATATGCTTAACAGATTAAATTAATCCGGAGCCGTACATAAACTCTTCAAGCGAATTTTCTTTGGTCATCAAATGAATTTGAAATCCCATTTCTTGTGCGGTTTTTAAATGTTGGGGACTATCGTCGATAAAAAGCGTTTCGGCAGGGTAGAGGTTGCTGTTACCGATCACATATTCAAAAATATCCCGGTTAGGTTTTCTTCTTCCGATTAAATGAGAGTAATAAACTTTTTCAAAAAAGCAATCATTAGAGGTAATCTGATACTCTCGTTCTAAATATTGATGGATATACTGCAAATGGATTTCGTTGATATTACTCAGCAGAAACGTTCGGTACTTTTGTCTGGCCTCAAGTAAGATGCGGTGATTGATAGGGGGAACTCCAATCAAAAGAGAATTCCACGTATCATTAATTTCCTGGTTTGTTAAATTGGGTTTGTTGGTGAGTGTACGGATACCCTCACGAAATTGCTCGGAAGTAATTTTACCTGTTTCAAATTCGCTGAATAATTGGTTCTGTACGGCGCGATCAAAAAAAGTTTCAACATTTCTAATTCCAAGGGCTGTGAAAGATTCTTGTGTTCTTAAAAAATCGATCATGAAAATCACATTCCCATAATCAAAAATGATGTTTTTGACTTGTTGCATTAAGAAACAAAGATGCAACAAATAGGAATTTGATTAATGAAAAACGCGTATCGTTTTTACAAATCGATCCTGGTAACTTTTATTTAGCGGTGTAATAGTAACAGCA
>JANMZB010000736.1:0-4235 GCA_031382725.1 Sphingobacteriaceae bacterium
ATGATATAAAAGAATACATTAACTACTATAACAATAGAAGAATAAAACTAAAATTAAACGGTAAGAGCCCAGTACAGTACCGAGCTCTTGTCGCTTAAAAATTTTAAATTAAATTTGTCCAAGATTTTGGGGTCACTTCAGCAAGGGCCATTTTCATATATGTCAAACTAATTAATATAAAAAAAGCGAAGTTCACACTTCGCTTTTTTTATACTTTTTCTCGTTAGAATTTATTGAATTCCTAACTTTGATTCTAAAGCCTTAAACTGATTTTTCAACTTTCCATTTAATGCCGGTTGATTATGTTTCTCTGTAACCTTAATCAACTCGTTTAATACAGAGGCACCTAACTGTAGATCATTCGATTGAGCCCCTGAACCAGATTGTCCGACAATATAATTCAACTCTTCTAAAATGTAATTGGCAGTGCTTTCTACAAGTTTGTTGGCTCGCTGAGTTTCTTTGACCTGATATAACAGGTCAGCTGTATAATACCGGTGAAGCACCAAATAAAAGATATGATTTTTATCAGGAACAACTTCCGAAGATTTTAAAAGCACCTTTCTTGCTTCTTCCATTTTGCCTTGACTGATTAAACTTTCGGCAAGCTGATTAAAGCTTTTTATGATGATCGCGATCATTCTGGTCGACTCAGGATCAAGGTAGGATGCATTTTTCATGTTACCCCACTTAAACTTAGTCAGCATATTATGATACATGGCTTCCGTATGTATTTGGTCATTTTCACGACTCATCGAATCAACCGCTGCTGGTTTAAGTGGCAGCACTCTATAGGCAAAGCCTTCATTGTACATGTATTTCTGTAACCCGATAAAGTTATCTGCCGGTACAGTTACTGCAAAGTAAATTGGCCGTTTCCAGTTGTTATGTGCCAGAATATCGAGCATTGCAAGCTCAACTTTGGTTACATAATCCTTATTATACGTCCACTCCATACTTGAAACTATATCAGCAGCTTTAGAAGCACTCACGGTTTTTGTTGCAAGAACCTCTGCTGGGTTAACCGAGATCTTGAAACTTTTAGTTGGAAGAATATTGTCCTTGCTGCCATCCTGCATGGTTACTTTGTCGCCTTCATCGTCTGATGTAAGTACATCAAAAATAGATTTAAGCTCTACTGCTCCTTCAACTTTATAATCATAAAATCGTACCACATCCCTCACCCCCTGAACAAATTTTTCATCAGGCATAGTAATTGGCAAGGCTTCAGCCTCGTTTACTTTCTTTTTCATCTGGCGGATATACCAGTCGGTACCCAGTAGACTTAAATTTACGATCCTTACATCAGGGCGCACACCTTCAACTTCCTGAACATACCAAAGCGGATAAGTATCGTTATCCCCATAAGTGAATAGAATAGCGTTTGGCGCGCAGGATTCCAGGTAATCTGCAGCAAAATCCCTTGCGGTTGTTTTCTCAGAACGGTTATGATCATCCCAGTTTTCTTTAGCCATTAAAACCGGTGCTACTAATAAACCGAGTACGGTTGCTGCAATTCCGGCCGAAGAAGTCGAAAGTTTTTTTCTTAACATATCAGCAATAGCTGCAACACCTAATCCAATCCAAATAGTAAAGGCATAGAAAGAGCCCGCATAGGCATAGTCACGTTCACGCGGCTGAAGCGGGTTTTGGTTGAGGTATAGTACAATTGCCATCCCTGTAAAGAAAAATAGCAACCCAACAACACCTGCATCTTTTTGATTTCGTTTAAAATGCCAGAAAGCTCCGATCAAACCCAATATCAGCGGAAGAAAGTATAACCTGTTATAGCCGTTGTTTTCTTTTGTGCTTGGAGGAAGATTATCCTGCGATCCTAAATGAGCCGCATCAAGTGGCTTAATACCGCTTATCCAATTCCCACTTGTATTATTTCCCTGTCCCTGATCGTCGTTTTGGCGGCCGGCAAAATTCCATAAGAAATACCGGACATACATAAAGCCTGTTTGATAACTAAATAAAAATCCCAGGTTTTGAATAAAGCTGGGAGATTCGCCTTCGCTCAATTGCATCCACTCGCGGTAAACCGCCACATGATTTGGTTCGTCGCTGTACATTCTTGGAAGTAGAGTATTACGGTCATATACATAATCGTATTTTTTACCTGCTACCTCATATTTATCGTTCCCTTTACGGTAGATGTTTCCTTTTTCTTTATAATCAATTCGTTGCGAATCAAAGTACTGGCCATATAATAAAGGACTGTCGCCATATTGTTCCCGGCTTAAGTAACTTAATAAAGAAAAAACGTTGTCAGGATCGTTATTATTTAAAGTAGGCTCAGCTTTCGCCCTGATCACGATCATGGCATAAGAGCTATACCCGAAAAGGATAAATACGGTACAAACCAGTGCAAGATTAAGAATGCGTTTTCCTTTACGGATAGAATACATTATTCCATAAACTAAGCCGCCTATAATTAGGAGTGCAAATACAACTACACCACTTCCAAATCCCATTCCTAAAGTATTCACGAAGAACAGATCAAAATAAGCGGCTAGTTTAATCATATATAAAATGATGCCGTATTGAATCACTCCTAAAATAAGAATGCCTGTTAATAGAGCACCGAAAGTGCCTTTTGAAGTAGCTTTTGCAGTTCTACGGAAGTAATAAACCAAAGCAATTGCCGGTATCGCAAGTAAGTTTAATAAATGCACACCGATAGACAAGCCCATGATATAGGCGATAAATACCAGCCATTTATCAGCATTTGGATCATCTGCATGATGTTCCCATTTTAAAATTGCCCAAAAAACAATAGCAGTACATAAAGAAGACATCGCATAAACTTCGGCCTCAACAGCCGAAAACCAGAACGTATCAGAAAAAGTATAAGCCAAGGCACCTACCAGGCCGGAGCCCATTATAGTGATTAGCTGTGTAGTAGATAGTTCCTGAGCATTTGGAACTAAGACTTTTCGTACCAATGCGGTTATGGTCCAGAATAAGAATAATATAGTTGCTGCACTAGCTATAGCAGAACTCATATTCATCCAGAATGCTACCTGGGTTTTATCGCTTGCAAGCAAAGAAAAAACTTTGGCAATCATGATAAATAATGGAGCACCGGGTTGGTGCACTACTTGTAATTTATAAGCTGAGGCGATAAATTCGCCGCAATCCCAGAAGCTTGCGGTAGGTTCTAACGTTAACGTGTAGGTAATAGCAGCAATTAGAAAGCAAAGCCAGCCAAGAAGATTGTTGATTTTAGTGTAGTGCATATTGGTATAATTCGCTTAAAGCGATATTGAAGCCGAAAATAGCGATTAGTATTTAAATACCAACCCCATTATTGGGGTTTAACATTTTTTAAGATATTGAGTGATAATTGTTAAAATTTAAAAAAGCGAATTACACTTGCACATCTGATTTTATCCCTCTATATTTGCACACCATTTCAAAAGATCCTTTTGTTTTGGAGATTGCCCGATAGTATAAAGGTAGTACGACGGTTTTTGGTACCGTTTGTCTAGGTTCGAATCCTGGTCGGGCAACAATAAAACTCCGAATTTCGGATAGCAAATAAAGGCTTTTTATATGCTGAAATTTAAAATCCTTACATCCGAAAAGTAATATGCCACTTCAGTTTAATCCAGTTAAATTATTTGCCGGTTCGGGCACAACAGAACTTGCAGATAAAATAGCAAAGGCTTATGGAAAAGATCTAGGCGATTTAACCCTTGCAAGATTTAGCGATGGTGAGATTCAGCCTTCTTTTGATGAAACGGTTAGGGGTTGCGATGTATTTCTGATCCAATCTACTTGTCAGCCTTACGATAATCTTATAGAGTTACTGTTGCTTACTGATGCGGCAAAGCGCGCCTCTGCCCATTATATCACGGTGGTAGTTCCTTATTTCGGAATGGCAAGGCAGGATAGGAAGGACAAACCAAGAGTAGCAATTGGAGCAAAGTTGTTTGCAAATTTAATCGTTGCTGCAGGTGCTCATCGTATCATGACAATGGATCTTCATGCAGCACAGATACAAGGATTTTTTGATATTCCGGTAGATCATTTATACGCTTCTTCTATATTTTTACCATATATCCAGGGTTTAAATTTGCCAAACCTTACCATTGCAGCTCCTGATATGGGTGGTAGTAAGCGTGCAAACGCCTACGCCAAGCATTTAAAATCAGAAATCGTAATTTGCTACAAACAGCGTACAAAAGCCAATGTAGTGGATCACATGACAGCCATTGGAGAAATTGAAG
>JANMZB010000757.1:0-6546 GCA_031382725.1 Sphingobacteriaceae bacterium
CTGATATAATTTACAGCATGAGTCCCGATTGGCGTGTGATGCTGGAATTAGATGGAAGGGGTTTTATAAAAGATTCACACGAGCCGATAAGTGACTGGAAGGAAAGATATATATATATCCTGATGATCTTGAAAAAGTAAAAGCAGCAATCGATGAAGCCATCCGCACTAAGAGTGTATTTCAACTAGAACATAGTGTGGTAATGGTTGATGGAACTCCTGGATGGACGTTTTCACGTGCTGTACCATTTTTTAATAATTAGGGTAAATAATTGAATGGTTTGGCACGGCCAGTGACATTACGTCGTAAAAAGGCAGAGGAAGATCTTCAGGCATCTCGTGAACAATCCGAGCAACAAAACAGATTAATTAAGCGTGCAGAAGAAAGTCTTCGTATGGCAGTTGATGCCGACGGATTGGGTACTTATTATAATAATACTACCTAATATTCTATCCTTCTTATCAGTGTTCAGAAATAAAGTCTTTATCTTTATCCTCCAATATATTTTTGCAAATATGCGCTTTACCCTCAACTTTTTACTAATTTTTATTTCTATAAATTCTTTTTCCCAAAAAGTAGACAGTGCTCAAATATTGGAAGAGGTAACAGTTAAATCTATCCGAAATCAGAAAGACATATCAAGGTTAGATTCGATTAAAGGGACGTTTATATACTCCGGTAAAAAAAATGAAGTAATAAACCTTAACACTCGTGATGCGGCGATTACGGAAAAATATGGCCGACAAATCTTTGCAAAGATTCCTGGAGTGTTTGTTTATGATATGGACGGAACAGGCAACCAGGTTAATATATCGACCCGTGGTCTCGACCCTCATCGGGGTTGGGAATTCAATATGCGCAAGGATGGAATTATTACAAATTCTGACATGTACGGTTATCCAGCCAGCCACTATAATATTCCTATGGAAGCTGTGGAAAAGATTGAACTGGTACGAGGCACGGGTTCATTGCAATACGGAGCGCAATTTGGAGGAATGCTTAACTATGTGAGTAAGCAGCCCGATTCGGCCAAAGCATTTAGCTTCGAAAGTATCAATACGGTAGGTTCTTACGGGCTACTAAGCACTTTTAATTCTGCAAGTGGAACTATCGGTAAGTTTAAATATTATGCATGGTTTAATTCTAAGCGAAATAAAGGCTACCGTAGAAACAGCAATTCAAATTTTGATGCTCAGAACATTAGTCTTTTTTATCAGGTTAGTAAGAATTTGGTTTTAAAAGCTGAATATACTCGATCAAATTACCTTATACAATTAGCCGGACCACTTACCGATGCTCAATTTCAAGCCGACCCACGTCTAGCAACACGTTCCCGGAATTACTATAATCCGGTGATTCACATTCCATCAGTTAGTCTCGACTGGCAAGCATTTAAAAATACGAAAGTTAGTTTCACTTCGTCAGCGGTTTTTGGCGACCGGAATAGTGTGCTCTTTGATAAGCCTGCTACAATCGCTGACTCTATTAATCGTCAAACGCTTAATTTTAATAACAGGCAAGTTGATATTGATAATTTCAACAGCTACACTTCTGAAATTCGCATTCTTCAATCTTATTCATTATTCAATAAAGTAAGTTCTGTTGTGGCCGGCATTCAGTATATGAATAACAACTTGCATCGACGGCAATTAGGTGTTGGAACAACAGGCTCGGATTTTGATTTAACTATTGCCTCTTACGGCTGGGGGCGCGATATGAATTTTAGAACAAAAAATATTGCCCTGTTTGCAGAAAATAGGATTGAAGTATCCTCTCGGTTTTCAATTAATTTAGGCTTTAGAACCGAAATTGGGGAAACCAGAATGACAGGAATAATAAAAAATTATCCAAGTAACACCATTCCAAATAACATCAAACATAATTTTCCCTTATTCGGAATTAATTGGCAATATAACCTCAAAAAGGAGATTGATATTTATGGAGGATGGTCCCAGTCTTACCGGCCTGTAATTTTCAAGGATATTATTCCAGCCTCAACTTTTGAACTAGCCGACAAGAATTTGAGAGATGCTTCCGGGTATAATCTGGAAGCAGGAATACGTGGGAAGAGGAGCATTTTCTCTTGGGACATTAGCTATTTCCAATTACTTTATAAAAACAGGCTGGGTACACTTGCGCAAACAAATCAGGCTGGTGACTTAACTATTTTAAGAACTAATATTGGAAATTCAATGACCAGAGGGCTTGAAGTTTTCACAGAAGTAAATATCCCTATGGGACGGAAAGCAAATCTATCTGTATTTACGGCAACCGCCTTTATGAATGCAGAATATCGCAATGCCAGTTTAAGGTCCGGAAATGCAAATGTTAACATCAACGGAAATAAGGTAGAAAGTGCCCCCCAATGGCAGAGTCGGAATGGCTTAACTCTTAAATGGCCGGGATTAAGTGTCAGTACGCTATATAGTTATACTGGAAGTACTTTTGCTGACGCCTTTAATACAGTCGCTCCTTCACCCTCCGGGGCTTCAGGCCTTGTACCTGCATATCATTTATTAGATTTCAATGGTCGGGTAAATTTGACTCAGAAAATACAAGCAAGAGTAAACGTTAATAATGCTTTAAATAGAATGTACTTTACTAAACGGCCTCAATTTTATCCGGGGCCAGGTATATGGCCGTCTGATGCCAGGAGTTATTCTTTGACCTTGGGAATACGGTTATAAATATAGAATTTTCGATAAAGGGTTATAAAAGCCCTTCATCTGCGAATGATAAATAACTATCCGAGGTCAATATTATATGGTCTAAAACTGCTATATCAAGTATTTCTCCTCCGCTTTTAATCTTTTTAGTAAGGTTCAAATCAGCCTGACTTGGTTTCAAGTTACCTGATGGATGATTATGGCTTAAGATTATTGAGCTGGCGCAGGCTTTTAATGCAATTGAAAAAATCACTTTAGGGTCTGCAACTGTACCGGCAAATCCTCCGGTTGATATTTCAGATATTCCCAGCACTTTATTAGCTCTGTTCAATAAGACTATCTTAAACTGTTCCTGAAACTCTAGCTTATCCAGGTCCCAATTATTAAATAGTATCGTGTGTAAATCTCTGGAAGTCGTGACTTTGGGTCTGTCACAGGATTTAAACTTTGGATGGTAACTAATATTGATTTCTGATACCTGGAATAATGAAATTTGACTTTGAAGCTTTTCCATAACTAAATGATTTAGTGAATTAATTATGGCGCTCCAGCAGGGCTGAATTCAGGACAAGGGCAAAGTGGAGATTAAAAAAATGCGGAGGCTCCGCGAAGCGGATACCCATTTTTTTCATACTACTTTGGCAAAGCAAACCCATGTCCTGAATCGGGCCTAAATTGTGCTATAGATTAAGAATGATATATAATGAAAAAGGAGCCTTAACTGACTACGATTAAGGTAGTATCAAAGCATCTTATACATGCCGGATATTTATTCAGTAGTTCAGTAAATACTAAATTATTCCATCGGCTTTTGTTTTGTAATACTGTTTACAGTCCAAACCCCTGACTGTGCTCATGTTTTTTCTTTTTCTTCCTGCGTTGTGGTATACTGGGCATATAATCTTCTGATACTTTCCCTAATAAAGTATTGAGAATTCCACCCTGATTATGATGGTTGTGCTGTTGTTGCTGTTTAACCTGCTTTTCCTGGCTCTCCTTCATTTCACATTTCTGTTCATAGGAGCCATGTTTTAAGGTATTGGCATATTTAAAAGTTTCCTTTATCTCCCGTTCATAACCAAAAGCTTTATCAAATAGCATTTCAGCGGTCTGCTTGAATGCTGTACGGTCAAACTGTCCTACCTTTTGACTATGCAATTCGTTTTTACCTTTAGAATTGTTTAACGGGCTTAATTTGATGCTATTGGTAGTATCCTTGCGGCTAACAATAATCTGTATGTGCATCTGTTCACCGGGTTTGGGATCACCTTTCTTCGCAAGACCTTTTCTTACTTCTAAATCCTTATAGGTATAGTAACGGTTATTTTCCAGCTTGCCGAAATAAACCAGGTCGTTATTGCTGTTAATAGTATTCCGTTTAAAGTTTCTGGCATACTCATCCATAACTTTATTGGCAAATTCCTTTAGCTGCTGCCTAGCTCCTTCTTCACCATATTGTTTTTTCAAATATTTGATCTCCTTTTCGCTGGGGCTGATATTGATTAAAAAAAACTTTGCATCGTCCTTTGATAATTTGGCTATGTTATTATCTATTCCAGATCTGACCTCATAAGGCTGTATGTTCTGCCTTTGCTGATTAAACCAGTATTCAGGCTCCCGCTGAGCTGGATAAATACGGTTTTCTTTTTCGAGGTAACTTATTAACTGGCTACTACTCCCCTTATTATTACCGGCTTCGCTTTTAGTAATATTGATGTGCATGGCTTTGTCATTTGTTGATTAGTACTGGGTTGTTGATTTGAAGCTCTTTCTGCAATTACAGGTTTTGTAATTGCTCGCGAACACTCTGATTGAGATTATCCTTTTCAGCTTGTTTGGTCATCACGCCCATTTGTTCCCTTGCTTTTATATAGTATTCCAGGATTTTGGAAAACCGGGCTTTGAGCAGCGTTTTATTTACTTGCAGCTCTTCAATCTTTTTAACAGAAGCTTCGACACTATTAAGCTTGGTCAGTTGGTTGCTGTAAGCAGTTTTTTGTTCCTTGTTATGGCTAATGATATGTTCATTAAAAAAATTAACAATGTTTCCCTGTACCCTGATGATCTTTTCCCCATCCTGTTTAAGCGGCTTGAGAAATTCTCCTTCCATCATTTTTATAAAACCGATGATTGTATCGGTGCGTTTTACCAACTCCTTTTTTAACAGTTCATCATTCAGGTCCCTTGGGTCTTTCTTGCTTTTATAAAAATAGTCTACCATATAGACAAAGAAATCGAGCTTGGTCAGTCCGGTTTTATCAGCAAGCTTTTGCAATTTCTGATCTGCTGTTACAGGAAACCTGATGGTTTTAATATTCTGGTCTTTCATGGCATTAACAGGATTAATGAGGTTTATCAATGGCGGTATACCGTAGAGTATACTGATTATGGCTTTTCCAATAGTAGCGGGGGGCATAGTATACCGGAGGTATACGGAAAACCCCATTTGCGTAGCAAATGGCAAGCAAAGTCGGGCAGGGCCCGACTTCCGCTTGCTCCCCCGCTCATTGCTTAATACGTTTGTGTATGCTCTCCATTTTCATAATTTTTGCATTTTTAAGAAGTCACTAGGGCGCATTAACAACCAGGTAAATAAATGAGGCTACCTGTCGTTGGATGATAAGATGGCTGATAGCTGATATACCCGTTATTGTCAAGGTCTCTGATACACTTATGATAAGTGGCAACTGAAGCTATTTTCGAAAATGCCATTAACTCTTTCCTGCTGACGGAAAAAGGTTGAACGAATCCGTTTCTTTGCCAGCAGACAAACAGGGCTGTGAACAGGCTGATGTGTGTCGCCAATAGGCGAGAGTCTTTACCCATACGGCGAATCAATACCGTGTAGGTAACTACTTCTTTGATGGTTTCCTTTGGCATTATCGATTCCCTTCCAATGTTTTATGGATATCATCCAATTTATAGTACAAGATACCCCCGATCTTAGTGTGGCGAAGTGTCCCATTGCTGCGCAACGTTTGAAGGGTATTTATTGAGATGCTAAGCATTTTTCTGACTTCGTTACTTTTCAGCCACTTTTTAGATTGTCCCTGTCCCGGTTGCATCAATTGTTTGATCTCTTGAAAGAGTTCACTTTTAAACTCTTTCAGATCTTCTTTAGTTATTAATTCATTTGTTGTCATAAATAGGTGTTTTAAAATTTTATATATGCCTCTCCTATTTGGGAGTTATTTGTATAGAAAAAATGTTTGATGGTTGATAGGTAAGGCTAAGGTAATAATTTGTTTTGATAAATTAAAACCTATCAAAACAAATTTGTATTTTTGTGAGATTATAAGCTAAATTTGATTGAATCATCGATGAATAAAGTATATAAGATTACCTACAAAACGTATTTGAATGACCGTCTGAAGCAGGTTGACTTTCACGGGCAGCTTACTTATCCATTATACATCCAGATTACTTTTGAAAGAAAAACCATTTTTTTCAAAAGCTATTATTTCGAGTTGCTTTCAAAGTCCCGGTATTTCTTATCGGTAGCCGGACTATCCAAAAGCCCATCTATTGAAGAAGTAATGTCCAAAGAAAATGAGGTTATCGACTTTATTACCAGCAAACACGGAGATGATTTTTCTTTAGAAGTATTTAAACAGGCATACGCTTATTACAGCAAGGACTTGTGCGATGTGACAGAAAATGGATTCCTGGAGTATTTGCATACTTTTTTTCAGGATAAAGGAATGCCCAGCCTGGCTACAGTTATCAGGGAAGGCGCTAAATCATGCAGTGCCTATGAGTTGGTCAGGGATTTGAAAAGGGCATTCCAAAAACCTCTATACGATGAAATGATCGAAAACGCCTTGTACTATGCTCCTCCTTACCTGCCCTTATATGGGTTTATGGTAGAAATCAAAAAAAG
>JANMZB010000793.1:0-1529 GCA_031382725.1 Sphingobacteriaceae bacterium
CTTCGCGTATTTTGTTTTAATTTCTTCAATTTTCAAATCTTGAATTTTTTTCAATTCTTTTTTTTTGGCGTTATCTTTCTGTTGTTGAATTAATAATCTTTCACTTTCCTCTGCTTCCATTTGCTTTTTTTTTTTAGCTTCTAAAGCTTCTTTAGTTTTTTGCTGTTGTTGTTGCATCATTCTTATATTATAAATAATTCGTTCACTCCATTCTAAATACACCTTTTCAATCTCATTACTCAATTTAATTTCGAATTTCTCTATTTGTTCTGGATCTGCCATTTTCTTTGCTGTTTGATAGTGCAAAATACTTTCAGTTTTAATCAATTTGTGATACATCAGCAATTCGTTTTCAGTTGTGAAATTTTTCTCAAGAAATCTCCCTTTATATTCTTCCACGTAGTTGCCAATTAAAAAATTCATTTGTTTATCAATCATCATATCATAAACTAATTGAGGTTTTGGCATATCATCCGATTGATATAAAATAAAATACGATTCAATGTATTCTTTCATTTCAGAACAATTTAAATAATTGTTGCAAATCTTCTTAAGAACAAGATTCTTAGGACTTAAAATGTGTGGAATGAAAATTTCAAGTTCTTCCTTGAAATCTTCGTCTAATTCACTCCAACGACCATCATAATTTTTTTCTTCTGTAACAGTTGTTCCTGGATTAGGCAATAAACAGCAATTCACTTTCTCAAAAGAATTATTGATAAAATTACGAACTGATACCAATTCAGGTTTACTTTCGTTGTCTATGTTAAGAAGATTGTTTAAGTACTCACGACCACCTTCAATACCAAAGCTCAATTCACCAGGATAACTCCAATCTCTGATCAAGAACCAAAAGTTCTGAAATGGCTTTGAATTGTTAATTATCTTATCTTTGGTAGCTATACTAGCAAACTCCGCCGTAGATTGTAAGTATTTAAGTTCATCTTCCTCTACAAGTCTAAGTATATTTAAAATTTGGACAGACGAAAGCATTGTTCCTAAAGAAAATATCATTGTGTTATCAGCTGATGATGTTTGACCATCAAAGAGACCTTGAGTATCCATTAACACAATCGCCAAATCTTCACCTTTTTCATTCGTATGCAAAAAAACATCAGACCACATTATTATTCCAACAGTGTCTCTTTTTTTTCCTGATTTCCATGAAAATCCTTTAAGTGGTTCTTGCGATGAACCCATCCAATCATCCTTATTTTTCAAATCATTTGTAGGATTTGAAATTGACGCATACTATGTAAAAAAAACATTTCCATTAATAACTTTTTAACTTAATTAATATTGAAACTTACATTCGCGTACATGTAACGGAGACAAAAATCTAAGAAGAAGCTTTTGCCTTTACGAAAAGCTCCAACAATTGAAACGATAACAACTTTACGTTTTTCCACATCAGGATGAAGGAAAATTTTATCCAATTCAATTTTATTAATTTCCACTTTTTTGTTTTCAGTGTATTTTAAAACACTAGCTGATGTTCCAAACAAATGTTTTGCACTCATTTTTACTAA
>JANMZB010000772.1:0-2148 GCA_031382725.1 Sphingobacteriaceae bacterium
CGGTAAGAGCCCAGTACAGTACCGAGCTCTTGTCGCTTAAAAATTTTAAATTAAATTTGTCCAAGATTTTGGGGTCACTTCACAGACACCAGCCTTGGAAGATTGCTACGTTTGATATATTATCAAACGCTTAAAAAATAAAGAGATTTTGCCTGCCTAGTGCTTCCCTAAAACACTATCCACATTCCTGCTAATATCCAAAGGATTACCCTTTTTCAACGCATCCGGCAACAACTCATCAGGGCAGTTTTGAAAACATACCGGCCTGGTAAATCTATAAATTGCAGTTGTTCCAACTGATGTTGATCTTGAATCTGTAGTTGAAGGGAACGGTCCGCCGTGAACCATGGCATGAGTTACCTCTACTCCTGTCGGGAAATTATTAAAGATCAATCGCCCAACTTTTTGCTGAAGAATCGTTACCAATTCTTTGTAGGCTACCAAATCTTCCGGAGTACCGAAAATGGTTGCGGTTAAATGTCCTTTAAGGTTTTTAGCGAATTCCAGTATTTGCGCTACATTATCTGCATAAACTGCAACTGTAGACGGACCAAAAATTTCTTCGGCAATTTTGTGGTTTGCCAAAACAGCGGAAGCTTTACTTGAAAAAAGTTGAGGACTCACCTGCCCTTCTTGTGCCTCGGTTAAGCTGCTAACTCCTTCGAATTCTTTTACTGCTTTAATCCCTGATAAGAAAGCTTTTTTGATATTTGGTGCCAGCATGGGCCCAACAGTAATAGCCGACAACTCTTGCTTAGTTTGTGATACAAAATTTTCAGCGTCGGCCGATTGTTCTACCACAAACATGCCCGGATTGGTACAAAACTGTCCAACTCCAAGGGTAACCGATTCTGCTAATCCTTTTGCCAGCGCAGCCCCTTTTTCTTTTAAAATCCCCGGAAGGAAAAACACAGGATTCACGCTGCCCATTTCTGAATAAACAGGAATTGGCTGCTCTCTTCTTACGGCTAAATCGTACAATGCTTTACCCCCTTTATAAGAACCAGTAAATCCAACTGCCTGAATATGTGGGTTAGTTACCAAAGCACCACCAGTTTCATGCGATGCGCCCTGCACCATATTAAAAACTCCGGCCGGCATACCAGTTTTTGCAGCAGCGGTGTTTATCGCAATAGCAACCAGTTCGCAAGTAGCAGGATGAGCGGGATGAGCTTTAAAAACAACAGGACAACCTGCCGCCAAAGCACTCACAGTATCGCCACCGGCAACAGAAAATGCAAATGGAAAGTTGCTTGCACCAAACACTGCCACCGGGCCTATCGGCACCTGCATCATTCTGATATCTGCTTTTGGTAATGGCTGTCTATCCGGCTGTGCCTGATCGATAATCGCATTTACCCAACTGCCCTCTCTTAACATTTTAGCAAAAAGGTTTAGCTGTCCGGTTGTGCGGCCACGCTCTCCATTTAACCTGCCATCGGGCAAGCCGGTTTCTGCTTTTGCTGTTTCAATTAACACATCTCCAAGAGCTACTATTTCCTGTGCAATAGCTTCAAGAAAATCAGCTATCTCTGCACTGCTTTTGGTTTTATAAATCTCGAAAGCAGTTGCTGCCGCAATGCAGGCTTCTTCTACTTCCTGAGGAGTTGCCTCGAAAAAAGGCATATCCATGGCGGTTTCGTCGACTGCGCGATAAGCTTTAAATGTCTCAATCCCGGCCGCAACAAAGTCCGATCCGATTAAATGTTTTCCTGTAAGTGTCATTATTCTACAATATTATTAAGCGTTCCAATTTTTTCAATAGAAATAGCAATTTCGTCGCCGCTGTTTAATGTAAATTCATTCGGCGGAACCAGGCAAGTACCTGTCATTAAAAAGCATCCGTTAGGGAATTCGCATTCTCGGAATAAAAACCCTACTAATTCAGTATGACTTCTTTTCATCTGGTTAATTTGAACCTGATCGTCATACATTATAACTCCATCTCTCTTAATGCTGATCGAAATAGTAGTTTCTGGTTCAATAGGCTGCTTTGGCACATAAATACACGGACCTAAAGCCGCACACTTCTCGTATACTTTTGCCTGCGGAAGATATAAAGGATTTTCGCCCTCAATACTTCTTGAGCTCATATCGTTCCCGATAGTATAACCTACAATTTTACCACTGGTGGTAATCAGTAATGTC
>JANMZB010000890.1:0-19866 GCA_031382725.1 Sphingobacteriaceae bacterium
GCATTTTTTTCACCATATTTGCTACTGATTTACACTTAAATATATGAAAATCAATAATATATGACAAATATTTATATCAAAAAGCCCTTTAAAAAGAGCTTTTTTGATATACAAAGAGGCTGCCTTTTTGAGACAACCTCTAATGTATCAAGAAATTGAAAATTTATATTAATCCAGAGATTTTTCAGCCCCTATAAAAACAGATATTGATAAATTAATGGATTAATTAAATTACAAGAATACTTATTAATCTATCCCTATTTTTTTAATACTTTTTTCAGGCTTTCAATATCTGCCTTTTTTGAAATTGAATAAGCTTTCAATCCATTTTTAGTGGTGCGGTTTCCATCAAAGTAGCGTAAAACATGAGCTGCTGCAGGTTCTTCCGCTATCTCTAGTTTTACAGATATCCGTTTCAACTTTTCAAAAATTTCGACTTCTGTGTAAACGTTGGGTGCTGAGAAGTCTTTGTAAATCACTTTAAGTCGTAAAGGATTGAACATCATATCAATTTTATTTTTGTTCCTAACGGCCTTCTTGATCGCAGATTTATTGAATTCCACTTGTTCAAAGCCTTGATATCCTATTTCTTTATACAGATAACAGACTTCAGGATATAATGATTCAAGTCTATTAATCTCCGACTTTGCATCGAAGAATCTGAAAGTTCCAGGCGTATAAGGTTCGTTATACCTGTGTAATGCCTTTGCAACTACCTTGCAAAGTTCATTTTGACTTTTGGCTTTCGCAATCTCCATATTATCAGCATCACTAACCGGAAGTAAGTGCTTTTCAGGATAAACCTCAAAATGCTCTGTATTCTCATAGGCAGTGATAAGATCAGTAGAATTTATATAGTATCCTTTCACTCTCTCTTCATGTACGAAGTTGTCTACCATGAAATCGTCCAATTGGTTTTTATCATCCACGTATTTTGCCACTCCAACATTTTCCAATGCTTGCTTAAAGGTTAACTTCTCACCCTCATTTTTGGCATTGTTGTAGCTATTTAATAGATCATTATAAGCATTGAAGCCACCATTTATAAATTCCCTCGCACCTAATTCACTTCTTGCCTGAATTGCCGCATCAAAGTTCGTAATGTGACTTATCTTACCAATACCATTTCTAAATCTACCGCAAATTTGAATAGACTCGGTTAAAGGGTCTAAGATAGAATGCCTTGCAGTAAACACATCTGTGATCATTATCACATCAGGACTATACCCTAAATCAATATCAACAGCAGAAAAGAATCTACTAGTCAGGATATTATTTTTCTCAAATTCACCTAGCTTGGTTTCTGCATTTTTGATTCCAAGATCATATAATACTTTCACACTATCTTTCGCGCAGAATACTTTTGTGGAAGATTGTATACTAAGCATCTTGATAAGTATACCAATTGTAACTGTTGAATTTAGAAATATAAAAACAGGATATTCTCTCTCAATATTTATCAACCCTCTCAGGGATGCTACAAGATTGTTGGTATTAATAAGATTGATAGATTTTTTATACTCAAAACGGGGAACTACCTTTAAAACTTTAAATCCTTGATCAAAAAACTTACTATAGCTAAAATGCAGAACAGTTGCTGAAATCATAGCTCTGTTACGAAACAAGAAAAAGTCTGCTATGGGTGCTATGATCTTTGCTCGATAGTCAACGTCCGTTATGAGCCTTTCACACTCGTCAAGTAGCATAAAGAAGTCTTCATAAAGCTTGAAGCTTGATTCCAGTATAACCGGTTTTACCTTATCAACATAAGCTTCTGGAGTACAAACAATCTTCTTGGGGTAAATGTCGTTCTCTAAGTATGCCTTGATGTCTCGTTTTTCGATGCCTTGAAATACACCTAGGATTTTTGGGTGTTTAAGTTGCTTTCCTTCTATAGGCGGTGTATTAGCTACAATGACGATGCTGTTTCTTTTTTCGAACGTGATTTCACATCTTGTTGCACCAAGTCCTGGTAATGTTTTATCTACGATAGTATTGGTAGGTATGCCATTTGATTTAAAAGGCTCTATCTCTGATAGATATTGCCCTTCATCGATATAGCAATATGTAATTTCTAGTTGCTTCATAATTATGATCTAAAATGTTAAAAAAAAACAGGGAGACGATTGTCTCCCTGAGCTTTGACTACACTGCTTTTTAATCATTCATCGCTTCTTCAACGAGCTCTTCTAGAGTAAAATTAATTGTGACTTTACCTGCTCTGTAATCAAGCAAGAATTCTTTCATTCCAGCTTCTAAGATTACTTTACAACCTGTTTGAGTGTTACCTGTGAGAAAAGTTGGATGTTGATAAGATCGGTTGCTCCTATCTAAGCGAGTAATCGCTGAACCAATGATCCTAACACCATTTTTGCAGAAATCAAACAATTGCTCCTGCTGCTCGAGTTCTGGCGGTCTCAAACTCTTTAAGTGTTCAAGAAATAGTGTAGGGTGTGAGTAACCCTTGACGTTTGGTTCCTTGTTAAGAAACTGTCTGGCTGTCAATCCTTGCGGCCCTTTACCACCAGTCTCCTGATGTAATTTATTATATATTTTCATTCTTTATTCGGGAGTTTGTTTATTGCTCCACACCACAAGTATGTGTAGGTAGAAATAAGGCTCCAGCCCTCAAGTAGACTTTACAGATTGAAAACGCAAATAAAATTAGAGAACCATGTGTAAAACCTCATAATCAAGCCAAAATCTTGTTAAAAAAAATGAAGTTAAGCTGATGGCTTTAAAGCTTATTTCCACCTACATCAAAGTTTGAGTCTCTGAACATTGTTTCAATAGTTTTGTGAGATAAATTACATTTTTTATAATATTTAATAACATCAGAATACCTGGTTGGAAAGTCAGGCAACCTCTTTTTAGGCCTATAAACTTTAAACAGTGCAAAGTATTCAAATAGAAAATTAGCTTGTTGATACCAAGTAGTTAACATTGTATTATCCTTCAGATAGTCTCTTACTATGATTCCAACCCTTACAATTGCGTCATTCCAACTTAAATTCAATATGCGTCGCATTTCATAAATTTTCTTCAGAGTATCTCTGTCAAGTCGTTGCTCCTTAAATGCCTTATATATTGGAGCATCAAACTTTTTAGCTTGATCTAATGAATATTTAATAATCAATTCAGTAATCGCCTGTACGTGACTTGATGGTACTGTTATTTCGGTTATTGGCATTCGCTTCATGTTGGAACTGATGCTTTTGCTTTTGAAAGTGATCGTCAAATCTTGAGGTAGGTGCTTTGTATGAGAATATTTATTATCTACAATTACTTGCAGAGGCAAACTGTAAAAAAGTTCTCGAGGGTATTGATCTTTGGGAATACTTTCAAGCGATTGATCATTAACAATGAAATATTTGTCTTTTTCAGAATCAAAGAATATTCTCTCATTTTCGGGCTTCAACTCTGTCAACTTAATGCTCATAAGATCAATTAACATTTTGGATAACTCCAATGTATGATTGTATTCGTTGTTATCTTTACTGTCTTCTTCTGCTTGATCCTCGAAGATGTTTACAAAGTATAGGAGATTGTTGCAATGGTCTGAACATATTTTCTTGCGTTTCAGAAGAGCTTTAAAAGCTTTCAAAAAGTCTGAAAATTCCTCTATGGACGAAAATTGAGAACCGTTTAAACCTCCCCACGATATCTCTATATCATCACGGCTTTCTAATCTGGAGTAAAAGGCTCCATATGTTCTGTTTTTCGCAGTTAGTATAGGATGATTATGGGTTGCTTGTATGAATTCCTTCCGAAGCTTAAGTCTAATTTGATAAGGTTGTAAGTCCATTTAAAGGTGAAGTTATAAAACAGCAGAATAAATAACACTCTGCTGAGACTAAAATTATCATAACTCAGGCATTGCGTGTTTTAAGTGTTCAATATCCATTTCTCCTAGTCCACGGAGATACTTCAAAGTTACAATCATATCACTATGACCTAATAGTTGTTGCAATAAGTGAAGGTCCTTTGTTTTACGATAAACATGTACAGCTGCGCTATGCCTAAATGAATATATGGTCTCATTCTTTTTTAGTTTGATTGTCGCATCCGCCCATACTCTCGTCCAAGCTGTATTAAAGTAATATTGATTATGAGGTATTCTGTGTAGGCTAAATATGTTTGTATCTTCGGGAAGCCCAGAGAATTTGGAAACGATTTCATCTCTAATGTAGTCCGCCACGAATACTACCCTCACTTTACCACTTTTATTCTCAGTGCCTGATAAATGAATTTCAGTAAAATCTTTCCTAAAGTGCCCTATAGTGAGCAATCTAACTTCCTTATGAGGTCTAAGAAACGTTCCGTAAGTTATAAGACAGCCTAAGTATAAATTAAAATGGTTTACTTTCAAATAAGCTAGTAGCTGTTTAAGTCGTGTCTGTTCGAATGGTATATGTAGATTTGCTTTTAATCTGCGTCTTTCAGTCCCCTTTGCGGAGTATAGCTGTCTATTAAGAAGTTTACTGACCACATTGAACAGGACGTTTAGTTCAGTCCTTTTACTCATGTAGTAAGTATTTGAACAGTTGAAAATCATCAAGAATTCTTCAATTCGAGCTGGTGTTATATCATCTATAGGACTATTAAGTTCATCAACAGACAAGAACTTGATGAATTGGTCATAGGTCGTTTTTAAACTCTCTTTGTATTTAGGAGTTAAATTAGTCGCTTGCTTTTTGTTAATAGCTTGTTTAAGCAACTCGTCTGTTGTCGGTTCATTCTTTATTGGTTTTATGGGAGTTTTGACAATGACAGGTTCGAGGAAACCGTCGTTTTCTAAGGCTGTTAAGATTTCTAGCCTTAGCTTCCTTAACGCTTTATTTCGTTCCGTAAGTGTTTTAGCTCGGTTAGGATAAATGGGTTTTCCCAAACGTTTTCCACTGTACTCACGGTATCTGACATTGTTATAATAAAACTTAACATAGGATCTTACAGACAGGTCGTCTGTTGTAATGATTTCTGGTTCGGTAAACATTCTGACGCTCTTTGTGACGCAGAATGGGTATTTGTGAAAAAAACAACGATTAAAACCTTTAAAACGGCTTTTTTAGCTTATTAAGAGTCAGTTGCTCTACCAACTGAGCTACCAAGTCTGGTTCGTCAAAGTTAGAAAAATATGTGGTTTGTTTGCATCAGTCGCATTCCGGTGTTGTATAAGTTTGAGTTTCTGTATCCGTACTAAATCCAAAACTTTCACCTCGTGCTGTTTGCCACCAGAACCTTGGTCTGATTTTTTCTGCCCCATATTCATTCATGGTCTCGGCATCATAAAGCTTCCCGTTAATCATCACATATTTTATCTTCTCGGAGTTACGAATATCATCCAAAGGGTTTTCATTTAACACAATCAGGTCGGCTAATTTTCCTGGTTCTAACGAACCGAGTTCTCTTGCCATACCTAAATGTTCAGCTCCGTTTAAAGTAGCGCATTTTATAGCCTGTAAAGGCGACATGCCGCCTTGCGCAAGCATCCAAAGTTCCCAGTGAGCCCCGAGGCCTTGCAGCTGACCATGCGAACCAAGGTTGATTTTAGTGCCGCCGTCTGCCAACTGCTTTACAGCTTTAGCTACTTCAATATGCCCGTAGTCGGCAAACTCTGAGGTGGTTCTCCGCCTTGAGCGCGCATCTACGATAGCCCGCGGAACAAAGTTTAATAAGCGTTCATTCTCCCAAACATTTGTTCTGTCGTACCAAAAGTTTTCGCCGGATTGTGCCCCATAGCTCACAATGAGGGTAGGAGTGTAAGATGTTTTACTGGCATTCCATAGGGCTTTTACATCTTTATAAACTGGAACAGTTGGAAAGTTATGTTCGATACTAGTATGCCCGTCAAGAATCATGGTCAGGTTATGAAAATAAGTTGAACCGCCTTCCGGCACTACCCCCATTTTCAATTCGCGGGCTGCCTGCATAATTTGCTGCCTTTGTTCACGGCGGGGCTGATTATATGATTTTACCGTAAATGCGCCAACGGATTTCATCCGGCGCAGATGTGAGCGTGCGTCTTCAAGGCTGTTTATAGTTGATTTAAAATCACCGTCAGCACCATAAAAAATCGTCCCGGTAGAAAATAATCTGGGGCCAACCATCCTCCCTGCTTTTAGCATTTCCGACTGGCTGAATACCATTTCAGTATTGCTTGACGGATCATGTGAGGTAGTAACTCCATAAGCCAGATTTGCCAGGTAGGGCCAATCTTGTTGAGGTGATACCCCGTCGGTGCTCGTTGGAATATGCGCATGAACATCGATAATGCCAGGCATAATCGTCTTTCCCCGAGCATTGATTACGGTTGCCTTTTCAGGGATTTTCACCTGCTCGGCAGAACCAACAGCAGTAATTCGATTTTTCTCAACTACGAGGGTTCCATTTTCAATTACTTCGTTGCCGCCTTTCATAGTAATGATGCGCGCATTAGTAAAAGCGATTGAGGTTTGAGGAAGATCAGACTTCAATTTTAGATTTAAAGCAACACCTGTGCTGTCGGCAGCCGGTACTTTTGTGGGTGAGCCTTCCAAAAAAGTGAAAGCATTTTTTACTTCTCGTGAGAAATATTCGCCACCTTCGGTCCAGTTAAGTTTCTTACTATCAGCACTCCAGTGCAAGTATGTTCCCGCATCCTGACTTACCTTGGTAAGCGGAAGCGATTTATTTGCTGATGATAATTCAATAGAGCTGTTAGAATTTACTAAAGGAGTGATATAAGCATTGAATAGTTCGATAAAAGCCAGCCATTTACCATCCGGACTAGGTACAAACTGGTTTGAATACTGCGATACATAGTGTGTACGAATCAGGTTCCCGTTAATATCCATACTTTTAAAAGCCTTTTTACCGCTTTCAATAGTTTGAAAATAAACCCGCGAATCATTATTACCAAACATTGGCCTTATCCCGTTATCGGATATTTTAACGGGGCTGCCCGCACCTAATGTTAAGAGGTAAATTCCCGGATTTTTTCCGAAGGAGTATCCAAGAGTAGTATTGCCGCTACCTTTACGAAAAACTAGTTTATCGCCCCTCGCCGAAAACTTTGGTGAATAGTAGAAGCCTTTATCAAAAGTAAGCAGCGTTATTTCACGGGTTTTAAGATCGATCTTATTAAGTGAGCCTTTATTCTCATCATTCCAGGAAACATACACTAATGACTTCCCGTCAGGGCTAAAATCTGGTTCGTATTCAAAGTCGGTCCCAGATGTTAAGCGCTCGGGAACACCGTTTGGTAAACTCTTAATGTAGATATAGCCAGCTGCATTAAAAGCCAGCAATTTACCATCGGGAGAGGTAGTGAGCTGCCTGATCATTTTAACATCAAAATCCTCCGTAAAAGTTTTTTGAGGATATCGTGCGGCTTCCGTAATAATGTGACTGGAAGAAACTTCAAATGGGATAATAGATGTATTTAACGAGTTGATATCGATATTCCTGATTTTTCCTTTCGCATAAAAAATGATGTTTTTGCTGTCAGGCATCCAGGCAAATGAAGGATACACGCCAAAAAGTGCCCATGTTTCCTGCTGATCGCGAGAAAGTTCATCATATAAAGGCCATTCTTCGCCGCTGGTTAAATCATGAATAAAAAGCACAGATTTTAAACGAACTCTCTTAACGAAAGCCAAAAGTTTACCATCGGGTGAAACCCGTGGCCGGGCTGCACCGCCTTGTCCTCCTGTAACAGTTACGATTTCGCCCGTCTCGCGATCTAAGCGTTTAACCTCGTAAATTTCTCTGTTAGGATCTTTATTGTATTGAAAGAATGGGCCGGGACTAACATCCTCGCTATAATACATAAACTTTCCATCAGGTGATACTTCCGGCTCACCTGAATCCTGCTGGTCGTTTTTACGTTTGGTGAGCTGTACACCTTCTCCGCCAGAAAAATGATACATCCACATTTCGCCTGCACCTAATGACCGAGTGTTTGTAAAGTACTTACGTGCGATAAGGTATTGATTATCCTGTGTCCAAACGGCATTGTTCAACAATCTAAAACTCTCTTTCGTTACCGATCTTTTTTTGGATCCATCGGCATTCATCACCCAGATATTGTCGCCACCTTCTTTATCACTGGTATAAGATATCATTCTCCCGTTAGGGCTAAACCTGGGTTGAACCTCGAAGGAAGCACCCCCGGCAAGAATAGTTGCCTTGCCTCCGGTGGATGGCATCTTATAAATATCGCCTAAAAGGTCGAATACGATCTCTTTCCCATCAGGACTTACATCCAGGTTCATCCAAGTGCCTTCGTCGGTCGTAAAAGAAATGGCTTTAGTTTGGTCGGTTGGTTTTTCAATATTCCACTTCGACTGGCTATAAGCCAGTGAGGAGGCAAGGGTAAACAGCAGGAAAAAAAATCTTTTCATTCTAATTGTGTGGAACAAAGATATTGTTCTGATAAGCGTAGAACTAAGGATTTTAAATATTATTGTTAAGCAAAACTTGCACAATGTGAATGAAACCAGTATCCCGCCTAATTTTGTTCGTAATAAATGGGTTACAGTATCTTAATATTCTATTAATGGAAAATTTTTTTAATTTTCCCGAACAATTGTAAGAATTCGTTTGTATTATTATTTATTGATATATTTAAGAAAAAATCATTCACAAACAATCTAATCCCCCTGGTTATCACCCAATTAATTTCTCATGAATATTTTTGTTGCTAGTCTCCCGTATCAGCTTGAAGAAGCAGATGTTAAAGAAACGTTCGAAGAATTTGGAACCGTTTCTTCAGTAAAGTTAATTCTGGATAAAGAAACCGGAAAAAAACGTGGTTTTGGTTTTGTTGAAATGCCAGACGACGAAGAAGCTCAGAAAGCAATTACCGAACTTAATGGTTTGGAAGTTTTTGGTCGCAACATCTCTGTATCTAAAGCAGAAGATAAACGCGAAAGCAGCCCTCGTCCACAAAGGTCTTTTTCAAGCCCTGACCGAAGCAGCGGAGGTGGCTATAAAGGCGGAAACGGCGGTGGCGGCGGTTATAATAAAAGCGGTGGTTCTGGTCGCGGAGATTTTAACAAATCTGGTAACAGAGACCGTAACAAAGAAGACGGGAATCGCTGGTAGGTAATTCTTAGAGCTTTTTGAACACGATCAACTGATCGTGTAAGGATTTCTATATAAATGTAAATTTGGTTGCGTTTAACCAGGCATCAATTTTTATAATAGCATTATTTATAATTAAGCCAGATCATGTCTGGCTTTTCTAATTTAATAATATTGTCTTTAGTAAAGTCGCGGTCAACTCACCGTATTGCTGTAGGGGCTTTGTTCTTTATCCAGGGAATCGGATTTTCAAGCTGGGCATCCCGTATTCCAACTATTCAGGATAAATTAAATTTAAGCGAGACCGAATTAGGGTTGGTTCTGTTTATTATTCCGGTGGGTTTGATGTTTTCTTTGCCTATTAGTGGCTGGTTCGTTTCAAGGTATGGGAGCAGGCAGGTAGTAATCGCATCTATAGTCTGTTACTTTACAACACTTGTATTTATCGGCTTATCATCTTCCATCCTTCAGCTTCTTATGGCTTTGTTCGCATTTGGACTGTTTGGAAATATGGTAAACATTTCTTTGAATACCCAGGCAGTTAATGTTGAAGCGTTGTACTCGAAAACAATTATGTCTTCTTTTCATGGTTTGTGGAGTATCGCCGGCTTTTCGGGAGCAGCTATCGGCACACTTATGATTGGTCAGCAAGTAGAGCCGGCGTATCATTTTTTAATAGCTGCCACTTTATCATTACTGATTTTAGCAATCTTTGCCAGAAATATAATTCATTCAGATAGTGGTACAAAATCGGGCGGCAAATTCGTTTGGCCTGACAGGCCGTTAGTACTTTTGGGTTTAATCTCATTTTTTTCCCTGGTTTGCGAAGGCGCCATGTTCGATTGGAGTGGTGTTTACTTTAAAAAAGTTGTTTTAGCAAAAGAGAACTGGATGGGTGCAGGCTACGCCATATTTATGTGTTCTATGGCGGCCGGCAGGTTTATTGCCGATAAATTGGTGGCCAGATTAGGCTTAAAGCAGATGCTGCAGATTAACGGAGTGCTCACGGCTACAGGCTTATTGATCTCTGTTTTTTTTCCAACCCTTGTTACAGCCATGATCGGATTTTCGATGGTAGGCTTTGGAATATCCTCCGTAGTTCCTTTAGTTTATAGTGCTGCAGGTAAATCTAAAATTTTATCGCCGGGAACGGCAATAGCAACAGTTTCATCAATTGGATTTATAGGCTTTTTAGTTGGTCCCCCAGTTATTGGACTGATTGCCGGGGCTTTTGATTTGCGGATATCTTTTTTCGTAATCGCGATGATGGGTGTTTGCGTTACGTTGATATCACGGTTTGTAAGGGAAGATTAATGAGCTGAAAGAAAGTATTCCAGAGAAGCGGATTAGAACGTTCAAGCAGCACAAAAATGTTGTGCTTGAGTGATGCTGTCGTCGCCCTCATAGCCGGGCGAAGGCCTAGTTCTTTTGTCTTGAAACAAAGAACCAAAAGTTCAAGAACAAAAAAATGCTCGGCCGCCTTTATTCGATTTGTTATTGTTTTTTTAGGTTCTCATGAGGGCTGCGCCGTTTTGTTCGGGCTACCGCTCGCTCTTCGGCTGCTTAAGTGATTATTTGGTACGGAAGTTCAAACGCCAAATGCATCAAGCATGTCGGCCTCAGAGGATTGAACTTTTAGCTCAATACTCGAAGCCTTGATTTATTCAGTGGTTTATATTGTTTATAAGGAATGAATGAGATCGCTTCGCTAAGTATTGTTTCTTTTCATTACAAGGAAAAGAAAGAAGCCTGCCCGGCCAGGGCATAACAGAAATCAGAAAAGTACTTCACTTAAAAACCCAAAACTCACGTTATAATAACTTTCGATTTGGTTATTATACCGCTGGTTCCTGCTGGCTTAAGCAATGAAAACTCCCTAATCCCCAAATAATCTCTGTAGAATCAATTCCAACCACGTCCCTATCGGGGAAACATTGCGAGATAATCTCTAATGCTTTTTCATCCTTATCACAACGATAAGTTGGTACAATTACATGTTGGTTGCTGATATAGAAATTTGCGTAAGACGCAGGTAAACGCATCTCATCATAAATCACGGCATCAGGCATTGGCAATTCGATCACATTTAATTGCTTGCCATTAAGCAACCGCATTTTACTAAGCGATTTTAGATTTTTCTGAAGCAACTCATAATTATCATCGTTCACTTTGGTTTCAACAACAGACAGAACCGTATCCTCATTCACAAATCGAATGGTATCGTCAATATGCCCGTCGGTATCATCACCTACAATCCCTTCTTCCACCCAAAGAACCTGGTCTATTCCATAATAATCAGACAAATACTTTTCTATCTGTGATTGATTAAGATGAGGGTTTCGATTATCATTCAGGAGACAGCTGGTTGAAGTTAAAACAGTTCCCTTTCCATTAAACTCAACTGAACCACCTTCCATCACAATACCCGGACTAAAAACCGGAATTTTGTAGTGCTGAGCAATTAATGTGGGAATCACATCATCCAGATCATAAGGAGGGTATTTGTTGCCCCAGGCATTGTAGCCCCAATCAACAATCACTTTTTTAATATCGGAAGTTCGATTTATTAAGAAAGCAGGGCCATGATCACGGCACCAGGCATCATTTGTTTGATGAAAGAAAAATTCAACCTGACCTAAATTTACACCCGCATTTTGCAAATGACCAAGTGCAAAATCTTTCATTTGCTCGTCAGTAACATTTATGCGTACTTTTTCGCTTAACGCTAGAATTTTTACAAACTCACTGTAAGCCGGATAAACCTTATGAATTGTCCCTGGCCAACTTTCTTCCTTATGAGGCCAGCTTAGCCATGTTGCTTCATGTTCTTCGAATTCCGCAGGAAAACGGTAGCCAAGTTGTTTGGGAGTTAGGAAGTCGGGATGTCCGAAAGTCCGAAAGTTGGGGTGTCCAGACGGGTTGTTTGGCATTAGTTTAAAGATTTTTTCAAACCATTTATCATTACAAGAATTTCTTCGCAGGAGTTGTAAAGAGTAGAAAATTCAGGATCCTGAATAAACTTTCTTCGTTTTGCAAGATGTAGACATCCTACCACTTCAATATTAGACCTGAGTGCGTATCCCAGAAACCTTTTAAATTCAGGATTAGATTGACCGGTACTCCCTTCAGCAATATTTAAGGAAACCGAATCCGCAGCTCTCTTAATCTGTGAAGTCAGAATAAATACCTCTTCTTTAGGAAAAGTTTTGGTCAACTGATCAACATTATCAGCTAAGTCAAGTGCCTTTTGCCAAACTTTCAAACTTTCAAATTTAAAGGACATGGTTTGATTTTACTTTGATTTTAGTTGCTTAAATTGTCTTTCATGTCTTTTCGACTTTCAGTCCTACCGTCTTTACGGTCTTCCAGACTTTTCCTTCTTCCGGTCTTTCCTTCTTCCGGTCTTTCCGTCTTCCAGACTAAAAATCAATCCCCATCAATATACCTCTTCGTTATCGGTTCATAAGAGTCTATTCTACGATCTCTCAAAAACGGCCAGTGAGTACGATAACTATCGGATTTGTTCAAATCCAACTCTTCAACATGAATTTCCTCTTCAGTATGCGATGCCTGATATAAAACCTTACCAAATGGATTCGACACAAACGATCCGCCCCAGAATTTCATAGGACCTTCGTCTCCTGAACGGTTTACGCTTACTACATAAACACCATTTGCTACAGCGTGACTGCGCTGAATGGTTTGCCAGGCATTATATTGTTCTGTATTAACATCTACTTCCTGGGATGATGACCATCCAATCGCTGTAGGATAAAACAGTATTTCCGCACCCATTAGAGCCGTAATTCGTGCCGCTTCCGGGTACCATTGATCCCAGCAAATGAGAACACCAATGGTTGCGAATTTCGTCTTGAATACCTTATAACCTAAATCGCCTGGAGTGAAATAGAATTTTTCGTAATAACCCGGATCATCCGGAATATGCATTTTACGGTACTTTCCGAGATAAGAACCATCAGCATCAAGAACTGCCGTTGTGTTATGATATAATCCTTCTGCACGTTTTTCGAACAATGAAGCGATAATCACAACATTAAGCTCTTTCGCTACTTGCGCCAAAGCATCTGTTGATGGGCCGGGAATAGCTTCAGCTAGCAAGAAGTTATCATACTCTTCAATATCACAGAAATATAATGATGTAAAAAGCTCCTGCAAACAAACTATTTGTGCACCCTTAGCTGCCGCTTCTCGTGTTTTAACTATTGCCTTTGCGAGATTTTCTTCTTTGCTGGCAGTGCAGTTCATTTGCACCAGGCCCACTTTAACGTTTTTCTTCATTTGCTTAAATCAATCAGAACCAGGCAGCATACGCTACTATCTTCCTTCCACCTCTAACACCCTGGTTGTCTTTTTTAGTGTACGAAGCGTAATAAAAATAACAAAACTAGCAAAAAGCAATATATGCCAGAAAGGATCAATGTGAAAAGCCCCATCATAAAAGTAATGAGCGGTAATATTAAATAATGCGAATGTTATGGCTACAGCGAATAAGCCATTATACTCACGCTTAAGAACAGTTTTGGGCGAGAAACTTAAACCGGAACTGCGCCACAATGAAAAGTTGGGAATGAAAGCGGGAGTTTTTGATGCCCAGGACTCGTATGAACTACCATACTTTTTTCTTAAGAATTCTTCTTCGGCTATCATAATGCGCTCATAGTAAATCCAGTATAGTAAGCAGCATATTAGAACAAACCACCAAATGCTTACATACATAAACAAGCCTAGCCACATTAAAAAGTTTCCCAGATACAAAGGGTGTCTAACTGTTGAATAAATACCGGTTTGATTTAGCACTTCGGCAACTTGTCCGCCCGCTGTATTACGGCCGGATGTTCCTTTAGGTGTAAAACCAATAGTTAAAGCCCGGATGACTAAGCCACTGATTGATACCAAAAGGCAAACAATACACCAGGTGAAATCAGTAATTCGTGGATAAGCTTCATCCAGGTAAAAATAAAGCACTGCTATTGCGGCAGGATACAATGTAATGGGCAACCAACTTCTTCTGACAAATAGCCAATTGCCATTGGATTCTAACTCTTCTCTAAGGGGCATTTTTAAGATTTATTCGGGCAATAATATTAAATATTTTCTGCAATAGCCGTTTTACGCCATATATAATAAACCGGCAATCCAATTAAAACTATAATGAGTCCGGGCCAGGTGTATTCAGGTTTATAGATAATTAAGAGCGTACAAAAAGCTAATCCCATGATTATATATAATATGGGTAGAAAAGGATATCCAAACGCTTTGTAAGGTCGTTCTGTATTGGGCTGAGTTTTTCTCAAGATGAAGATTCCAAAAATAGTAAGTACATAAAAGAGCACCACTACAAATGAGATCATATCTAAAAGATCACCGTATTTACCACTAACACATAGGATACAAGCCATTATTGCCTGAATCCAAAGCGCAAATTCCGGTACAGCATTCTTATTTAATTCGGTAGTCCGCTTGAAAAATAAACCATCTTTTGCCATGGTATAATAAACCCGGGCACCCGATAAAATCAGCCCGTTATTGCAACCAAAAGTCGACACCATAATCATTAAGGCAATAAGTGTAGTGCCTAAGCTTCCAAAAATTTCGTTAGCTACCGATAAGGCAATTCGATTGTCCTTCGCAAAAGCAAGCTGTTCAATCGGCAAAACCGATATGTACATCACATTCGCTGCTACATAAATTAACGTAACAATCAGGGTTCCCAAAAATAGGCTTAAGCCGATATTCCGTTGCGGGTTTCTAACCTCCCCAGCTATGAACGTTACATTATTCCAGGCATCACTGCTAAAGATACTTCCCACCATTGCCGCGGCAAAAGCACCGAGAATTGTAAGTCCGGTTAAATTCATCCAGGAATTTTCCGTACTGCTTCCGTCAATCCGGCTGATGTGTTGTTTCATCGTCCAGGTATCCAACCAGTTTTGATTCCATACATCCGCATTAGCGGCAAGAAAACCGAAAATAATCAGTGCAAAAAGGGCGATTAATTTGGTTGATGTAAATACTGTTTGAATGACTTTACCCGTTTTGATTCCCCTGGTATTAATATAGGTGAGGAAAATGATCAAAACGATGCCTACCATCTGCGCGGCAGAAATTCTAAATGTTTCAGTTACCTGGATGAGTGTATTGCTGTCGCCAAAATCTTCATTCAAATAACCCAGAAACTTTCCGAACGCCACAGCAACGGCAGCGATTGTTCCGGTTTGAATAACGGTAAAGAAACTCCATCCATATAAAAACCCAACCAATGGGTTATACGCTTCCTTCAAATACACATACTGACCACCTGCTTTAGGAAACATCCCGCTTAACTCGCCATAGCTTATCGCCGCAATTAAAGTCATCAAGCCGGTTATCAGCCAGACTAAAATAAGCCAGCCTGCCGAGCCAACATCTTTAAGCATATCAGAGCTTACGATAAAAATTCCCGACCCGATCATGCTCCCAGCAACTAATAATGTTGCGTCGAGCAAACCGAGTTCACGTTTCATTGTTGTCTGTTCCTGTGGTTCTGTCATAATTAAAATATTAGTATCTTATGCCGCTTCTAAGATATTTAAAAATAAAACTTAAAGAAGAAATGATTTAACTCAATCAACTTGCTTATATAATTTTGGAAAAATCGTTTTCCATTCTATTTTTGAACTTTCACTAAACATTAATTTTAAACCCAACGCGTATTTATGCAATTTTTACAAGACAACTTAATTTATACTATCCCTTTATTTGGGCTTGTGGGCATTTTTGTAATGCTTTATAAGTCGGCATGGGTTATTAAGCAAGATGCAGGCGACGAAAACATGCGAACTCTTGCAGGCTACATTGCCGATGGTGCCATGGCTTTTTTAAGAGCCGAGTGGAAGGTTTTAGGATATTTCGCTGTAATTGCCGCAATAATTTTAGCGTTTTCAGGCACATTGGTAGAAACCTCAAGCCCCGTAATTGCTATCTCTTTTCTTATAGGTGCGTTCACTTCGGCTTTCGCCGGATATATCGGTATGAACATCGCTACTAAGGCGAATGTGAGAACAACGCATGCTGCTCGAACCAGCCTGGCTCAAGCCCTAAAAGTTTCTTTTACCGGTGGAAGTGTAATGGGAATTGGTGTTGCCGGGCTTGCGGTACTTGGTTTAGGAAGTTTGTTTATTGTATTCTACCAAATATATGTAGTGCAAAACGGCGGTGATGTGAATGGGAAAGACATGGAAAAAGCATTGGAAGTTCTTGCCGGATTTTCTTTAGGAGCTGAATCCATTGCCCTTTTTGCTCGTGTTGGTGGTGGTATTTATACCAAAGCTGCCGATGTTGGTGCTGATTTAGTGGGAAAAGTTGAAGCCGGTATTCCTGAAGACGATGTTAGAAACCCGGCTACTATTGCCGATAACGTGGGTGATAACGTAGGTGATGTGGCTGGTATGGGTGCCGATTTGTTTGGTTCGTATGTGGCTACAATTTTAGCTACAATGGTTTTAGGTCGTGAAGTAAGTGCCACAACTACTGATAATTTCGGAGGCATTGCTCCAATTTTACTTCCGATGCTAATCGCGGGTTTAGGTTTGATCTTCTCGATCATCGCAACCTCTTTTGTTAAAATCAAAAACGAAACAGATAGCGTTCAAAACGCGCTGAATATGGGCAACTGGTCGTCAATTGTTTTTACCGCGATCGCTTCGTTCTTTGCGGTTAAATGGCTTTTACCGGATACAATGCAGATCAGAGGGTATGATTTTACAAGTACCGATGTATTCCTTTCTATTATGGTGGGTTTAATTGTAGGTACTTTGATGAGCATCATTACCGAATATTATACCGCGATGGGAAAACGTCCGGTAAACTCTATTATTCAGCAATCTTCTACCGGCCACGCGACAAATATCATTGCTGGTTTAGCCGTTGGAATGGAATCTACAGTTTTACCGATTCTAGTTTTAGCAGCCGGTATTTATGGATCATATTATTTTGCAGGTTTATATGGTGTGGCTATTGCGGCTGCAGGTATGATGGCGACTACCGCGATGCAATTAGCGATTGATGCTTTCGGACCAATCGCGGATAACGCGGGTGGTATTGCTGAAATGAGTCAGTTACCTGAAGAAGTTCGTCAGCGTACAGATAATTTAGACGCGGTTGGAAATACTACTGCCGCAACCGGAAAAGGATTTGCTATCGCTTCCGCGGCCTTAACCTCTTTGGCATTATTCGCGGCCTTTGTGGGGATTGCCGGTATCGATAGAATTGACATTTACAAAGCAGATGTACTAGCGGGTTTATTCGTTGGTGGAATGATCCCTTACATCTTCTCGGCACTTTGTATCTCAGCCGTAGGCCGTGCGGCTATGGATATGGTGCAGGAAGTGCGCAGGCAGTTCCGCGAAATTCCGGGCATTATGGAATACAAAGCAAAACCTGAGTATGAGAAGTGTGTGGCAATTTCAACTAAAGCCTCTTTGCGCGAAATGATGTTACCAGGTGCTATCGCCCTGATTGTTCCGATTATAATCGGCTTTGCCTTCGGACCAGAAGTTTTAGGAGGATTGTTAGCCGGAGTTACCGTATCGGGTGTTTTAATGGGAATGTTCCAATCGAATGCAGGCGGTGCATGGGATAACGCTAAAAAATCCTTCGAAAAAGGTGTTGATATCAACGGAGAGACCTTTTACAAAAAATCTGAACCACATAAAGCTTCTGTAACCGGAGATACTGTAGGTGATCCGTTTAAAGATACTTCAGGACCGTCAATGAATATTTTAATTAAGTTAATGTCGATTGTTTCGCTAATTATTGCTCCTCACATTCACGTAGATGGTAATACTGAAACAACTAAAGTTAAGCCTGAAATTAAAAAGGAAATTAAAGTGGCTCTTGTTGCTCCGGTCATTAAGAACCTAAAATAAGGCAATAATGCGGTTGTCATCTCGACGACAAGAGAGGTCTAACTTAGTTTGTTAAGATTTTCTCTGCGTTACCGATGACATAATTTATAACGAATTCGAGATCCCGAAACAAGTTCGGGAAGACAACGCGATTTATTAATGCGTCACGTCCTGCTGAACTTGTTTCAGCATCTCTCGTTTCAGCATCTCTCAATACACTTACAATTTTATGTCATTTGCCTTTTTACTGTTCGAAAAAATGCTAACTTGAAATGTCAAAACGTCCCAGCTGTATCATTTAAAAATCGCATCTATGAGTATATTCGTTAAAAAACCTATAAATCAGCTGCTTGAGGATACTGCTGAGAACGAAAAAGGATTAAAGCGGACTTTAACAGCAGCATCCCTTGTTGCTTTAGGTATCGGGGCTATTATTGGTGCCGGATTGTTTGTGAGAACGGCATCGGCTGCAGCACAAAACGCGGGACCTTCTGTAACACTTGGTTTTATTGTCGCAGCTATTGGTTGTGCTTTGGCAGGTTTATGCTATGCAGAACTATCTTCCTCAATCCCAATTGCGGGTAGTGCTTACACCTACAGCTATGCAACAATGGGCGAATTTATCGCCTGGATAATAGGCTGGGATTTAATTTTGGAATACGCTGTTGGAGCGGCTACGGTAGGAATTGCCTGGAGCGAATACTTAAATAATTTACTGGTCACGGTATTACATGTGCCCCCCATACCCTACGAGTATAGCCACTCACCTTTTCAGCACTCACTAGATGGGGTGAATGGAATTATCAATATCCCTGCTTTGGTTATTGTAACGCTCTTAACAATGTTGTTGATTAAGGGCACGCAAGAATCAGCGTTTGTCAACGGAATCATTGTAATCACGAAAGTTGCCATTGTTATTCTTATTATCGTTATAGGTTGGGGCTTTATGAATCCGGCTAATCACGAAGTGTATATTCCTGAACCATCAACTTTCGTAGACGACCAGGGAATAGCTCATAATTATGGAGGTATTATGGGAATTTTAGGTGCAGCTGGTGTGGTATTCTTTGCATTTATCGGATTTGATGCGGTAAGTACCGCCGCCCAGGAAGCCAAAAATCCTAAACGAGATATGCCTATCGGGATACTTGGATCATTAGTCGTTTGTACAATTCTTTATATTTTATTCGCGCATGTTTTAACTGGGGTAGCTACGGTAGAAGATTTCAGAACAACCGGAAAAGAAGCTTCTGTTGCTTTTGCTATTGAGAAATACATGCCCGGATACAACTGGCTGGCACAATTCGTTACCGTTGCAATCCTTGCAGGATTTTCATCCGTGATATTAGTAATGTTGTTAGGCCAATCGCGGGTATTTTATTCAATGAGCCGTGATGGTTTACTTCCAAAAGTGTTTAGCGATATTCATCCTAAATACGGAACCCCTTATAAAGCCAACTGGTTTATTTTAATTCTGGTAGGATTATTTGCTGCATTCGTTCCCGGCGATATTGTGGGCGATATGACCAGCATTGGTACTTTATTCGCATTTATGCTGGTTTGCGCGGCAGTTATTGTACTCAGAAAAACAAATCCTGATTTGCCTAGACAGTTCAAAACACCACTGGTACCTTATGTTCCAATATTGGGAATTTTGGTTTGCGGAGCCATGATCTTTGGTTTAGGCTGGACCAATTGGTTGCGTTTAGGAGTTTGGTTATTATTAGGTATGATTATCTATTTCGGATATAGTAAGAACCATTCGATTTTAAGAACGAAGCATAAGGTGATTACGCCGGATGATCCGAATCCTAAAATTGTAGAATAGCTTTACAGAGCTTCGGGAAACCGGAGCTTTTTTTTATAAGATTAGCTTTTGAGGGAACACCAGATAGGG
>JANMZB010000909.1:0-3262 GCA_031382725.1 Sphingobacteriaceae bacterium
TGGCGGCGGGGTCGATGGGCCTGGCAGCGGGCGAGAGGAGATGGATGGCTATGCCGTAGCGCAGGAAGTTCAAACCTATTCCAAAGCTTTTGGGGGCAATGGGTTTAAAGTATCGCCGGAGGTGATGGAATTCAGGCGAAATATTATTTCGGAGTATGAAATAGAGGATTAGAGCGATTAAAAACAGTATTGTTAAAAAAAAAGTCCTAACTCTATCCTTTAGGAATTCTATCGATTGTTCAGCAGAGATAGTAATGGTGCTTCAACTGGCAAGTTTTATTGCTTAAAACTTCTTATCAAGTGTGAAACTTCGTGGATTATCAATATGCTGAAAATAGAGTTTATTTATCTAGTGTGATTGATTCAGCACTGCATAAAGACAAATCTTAACTATGATCTTTTTTATTTCCTATTTTAGTCCCCGACAAAATCAGAGGAATGTTTTTCAACAAGATTAAGAAAAAGGAGTCGGGAGTTTTACTTTACGGGATAACACCGCCCAAAATACAAACCGCACCTGAACGTGTAAGTGAAATTGCTTCTAAAGCCATAACTGACCTTTCGGCTTTAGATATAGATGCGCTGATTGTATATGATGTACAAGATGAATCGGCGAGAACAGATGCAGAAAGGCCCTTTCCTTTTACCAGGGCGCTCGACCCATTTGAGTATGCCAGTCAGCATTTACAAGAACTTACTGTACCCAAAATAATTTATCGTCCGGCGGGTAAATACACTACCGAAGAATTATCTCAGTGGCTTCAGGATCTTAAAACCAATCGATTTTATCCAATCTTTGTGGGTTTGCCTTCGCCTGATTATGTGGTGAAAACCAGCCTTAAAGAAGCTTATCAAATTTGGAGTGAACAACATGGCGAACACTCTGTAATCGGAGCGATAACAATTCCCGAGCGACATGCGGTATTGAATGACGAAGACGTCCGGATTATGGATAAAGTGGAATCCGGCGTGTCCTATTTTATCTCGCAATGCATCTTTAATGTCGACTATACAAAGAAAATGTTAGACGATTTGGTGCAAGCCTTTCAGAATAAGAATCAGGAATTACCCACAATCATTTTTACACTTACTATCTGTGGTTCCGTAAAAACCCTCCATTTTATGGAATGGCTGGGTATTCATATTCCCGAAGATATCAAGGATGACCTAAAATTAAGCGAAGATCCGGTTAAACACTCAGTCGATTTGGCTACTTCCTTTGCGAAAGACTTAATTAAATACTGTCAGGAAAAATCCATTCCGTTTGGGTTTAACATTGAAAGCGTAGCCATTCGTAGGGTCGAAATAGAAGCTTCGCTTGAGCTATTAAATGCAGTTTCTGAATTATTGAAGGCGAATGGTTTAAGAAAAGAAGTAAAGGCGGGGCAAACCGTGGTCGCCTAGCATTCCCAGATAATACCGACTAGCGATTTGTTTGTCAATTCATATCACCTTCCAATGGCTTGTTTATGATCCCTAAGTGAGTAAACTTAAAACCAGTAAGGTACTTTAAACCATATCCGAGTATACGGTCAAATGCGGCATGTCCAATTAGTACAAGGCCACATAATAACAGCTTGTCTTCATGTAAAAAAGTTCCCGCCAGAGCGATAAAGATTCCGGTGGAATAATGATGGAAAAGATTATACAAAATTGCCCCTGGCTTCGGCCCCAGCAAATACCCCAGCATACTGAGGTCTGGTAAAAAAAACAGAAGCACATACAACCACCATTCAAAGCCAAGGTAGAGCGACATTGAGAAAGCTCCAATCAACTTAGCCAGCTCTTCGAATTTGATTAAAGTTTTCATAACAAATTTTTTCAGAAGAAACGGCTTATCGACCCCCTATTCTTTATATCATCTTAATTGCTGTATAGCAGCTGCTTTCAGGTGATCCAGCACCATCTACATTCGTCTAAGGTGGGAAGTTACATATTTATGTTTATTGGCTGTAATCTCATCGACTGGTTTGAGATTCTTTTTGCTTTGTATTTTTTAGGTTGCACAAGCAAACGATGATTCATGTAAATTATCTTTGGTATATGGCAACAATGATTTGCCACGTTTTCATCCTGCTAATGATATCAATATTTAAACTCAACAGCCAGTTCTCAGCGGTAAGGGAGGCACAATAGCATGAGCGAGATCTTATTTGATGCCATCGTAATTGGATCCGGAATTGCCGGAGGCTGGGCAGCTAAAGAGCTTACTGAAAAAGGCTTGAAAACGCTTTTAATCGAAAGTGGCAGAAATGTAGATCATATAAAAGATTACCCCACCGCTAATATGATGCCTTGGGAATTTAAACACCGGGGCACAGTTCCTGAGGCAATTGCCAGAGAAAACAAAATCCTTAGCAGGCACTTTGCCTTTAATGAAACTACCCTTCACTTCCTTAAAAGGGATGCGGAGCAAGAATATGTTCAGGAAAAACCTTTTGATTGGATACGAGGCGATCAGGTAGGCGGACGATCTTTGTTATGGGGGAGGCATACCCAGCGTTGGAGTGATTACGATTTTGAAGGCCCTGTGCGGGATAATTTTGCGGTGGACTGGCCAATTCGATATGCCGACATTGCTCCCTGGTATAGCCACGTTGAAAAGTTTATAGGCGTATCGGGCAATAAAGACGGCTTAGATGCAGTACCAGATGGTGAATTTCTACCGCCCTTTGAAATGACCTGCCTGGAAAAACACTTCAAACAAGTAGTTGATGAAAACTATGACGGGCGACATGTGATAATGTCGAGAGTTGCTCATGTAACTGACCCCAAAGAAATTCATTTACAACAAGGAAGAGCAAAGTGCCAAAACCGCGACCTTTGCGGGAGAGGCTGCCCCTTTGGAGGGTACTTTTCCAGTAATGCTTCTACAATTCCATGGGCAAAAAAAACGGGCAATCTTACTTTACTTACCGATTCTATCGTGGAGTCGATTGTGTTTGATGAAAAGCAGAAAAAGGCAACAGGCGTAAGAGTAATCGACAAGCAGACTAAGAAAATTAAAGAATATAAGGCTAAAATAATTTTTGTCACCGCTTCGGCACTCAGTACAAATCTAATTTTGCTCAACTCCACTTCTGAAAGATTTCCTAATGGATTGAGTAACGATAGCGGTGTGCTGGGCAAGTATGTCGCTTTCCATAGCTACAGGGGGCGAGTGCATGCTGAATATGATGGATTAACTGATTTTACTACCGATGGGCGCAGACCTACTACCAGTTACATGCCCCGGTTTAAAAATTTTCATAAACAAGAAACC
>JANMZB010000919.1:0-2755 GCA_031382725.1 Sphingobacteriaceae bacterium
ACTACTTGATTTCGAACACGATATGTGGTCTTATTAAGATATGATCATCACAAACAAAGAAATCCCCTGCTAAAATTCAGCAGGGGATTTTTTATTGATATCAAAATAGCTAAGAACTGCGGCAGTCTGCTTGCTATTTACAACTTTCCTAAGTTCATCTTCGCTCGCCTCGCGGATGTTTTTGACCGATTTGAAATGCTTCAACAAGTTTTGCGAAGTGGTTTTCCCTATTCCGGGAATACGCTCCAGTTCGGTTACTAAAGTTCCCTGATCCCGTTTCTTACGATGAAATGTGATACCAAAACGATGCGCTTCATCGCGAAGCTGCTGTATAATTTTCAAGGTCTCAGACTTTTTATCCAGATACATTGGGTATTGATCGCCGGGGTAAAACAACTCTTCGAGCCGCTTTGCGATACCGATCACAGTGAGCTGATTTTCGATTCCCAATTGCTTAAGGCTCTTTAGGGCAGATGATAACTGCCCCTTCCCCCCGTCGATAATTACCAATTGTGGCAAGGGAGTTTCTTCGTCGAGCATTCGCCTGTAACGGCGAAAAACGGCTTCTTCCATAGTAGCAAAATCATTCGGACCTTCAACAGTTTTCACATTAAAATGTCGATAATCTTTTTTAAATGGCTTGGCATCTTTAAATACTACAATGGCCGAAACCGGATATTTCCCCTGGAAATTAGAGTTATCAAAACACTCAATATGTCGCGGGAGCTGGTTAAGGCGCAAATCCTTCATCATCTGTGTAAGCAACCGCTCTGTTCTCAACTCCGGGTTTAGCTTTTCGTATTGATCCAGCTTTTCACGTTTAAAGAAAACAACATTTTTATGGGATAGATCTAATAGCTTTTTCTTTTCACCTAGCTTAGGAACTGTAAACTTCAGTTTGGGATCATCAATCTCAAGCTCGAAAGGAATTATAATTTCTTTCGATGTGCTGTTAAACCTGGTCCTGAATTCTGATATTGCAATGGTTAGCAATTCTTCATCAGTCTCATCCAGACGCTTTTTAATCTCCAGCGTCTGTGTTTGAATTACAGTACCGTTTATCACTTTCAGATAATTAACAAAGGCGTGCTTTTCATCTGTAGCGATGTTGAATACATCCACATCAGAGATTGAAGAATTTACGATTGTCGACTTACTTTGATAGCGCTCCAATAAATCAAATTGCCTTTTAAGGCGATGAGCTTGCTCAAAGTTTAGTTCAGCGATGGCTTGTTCTAATTCAGTTTTTAGTTTTCGGATAACCACCCCAATCTTTCCGCAAAGAATATCCTTTATATCTTCTATACTTTTGTTATAATCTTCTTCGTTTTGGTAAGCCTGACACGGCCCTTTGCAATTTCCGATTTGATATTCCAGACAAACCTTGAACTTTCCTGCTGAAATATTATCTGCCGTAAGGGGAAGATTACAGGTACGTAAGGGGTAAATTTCTCTGACCAAATCAAGAATGGTGTGCATCATGCTGATGGATGCATAAGGCCCAAGGTATTTGGAACCGTCTTTTATGATATTTCTTGTCCAGTAAATACGGGGAAAACGCTCGTTCTTGATTACGATCCAGGGATACGTTTTATCGTCTTTTAAGAGAACATTGTAGCGTGGCTGATGCTTCTTGATCAGCGCATTTTCCAATAACCATGCATCAATTTCGGTGTCAACGATGGTAAAAGTAATCTTTGCTATCTTACCAACCAGTACACGAGTTTTGGCATTTATCCGATAAGTGTCTTTGTTAAAATATGAGCTTACACGATTTTTTAAATTCTTGGCTTTACCGATGTAGATGAGTTCGCCGGCTGAGTCCCAGTATTGATATACACCTGGTTTAGGCGGAATTTTACTTATCGCTTCCCGATGATCAAACTTTTCCATACATGCAAAACCAGAAACTAGTTACTTTTTTAAAGCCGGGACCGCAGGAGTTGGTGAAGCAGGTGTTGGCTGAGCTGCAACCGAATCCACCGTTGCTTTTGGAGCGTAAGCATCACAATTTAAAGCAATACTGACGCCGCCCTGAGGAGCCTCGAAATCACCTTTTGTATACTTCAGTTTAGGATCTGCATATACCTTTTTCATATACAAGGCAAAAACCGGCAATGCTGAATTCGCTCCTTCCCCATCGTCTTCAGATGTAAAGTGGATCGCACGATCCTCCGCACCCGTCCAAACGCCGGTAACCAGTTGAGGCGTTATGCCTATAAACCATCCATCAGAATTATTTTGAGTGGTACCGGTTTTACCTCCGATAGGATTGTAAAGGTTGTACTTCCCTTGAAGTCTTCTCCCCGTTCCCTGTTGTACAACTCCCTTTAACATATCAACCATTACATACGCAACCTGGGGGTTAAGAACCTCCCGAACCTGCGGTTTTTTCTCGTACAAAACGTTGCCATTTTTATCTTCGATCTTCAACAAGTAAATCGGTTCTGTCCAAACACCATGATTAACGAATGTGGAATACGCTCCTACCATTTCATATATGCTGGCATCAAAAGTTCCAAGACACATGGCAGGTACGATATCAGCTGGCTTAAGACTAATCCCCATATTTTTTGTTAAAGTTCCTACTGCGGTTTCTCCAACCTCATTCATCAAATGTGCAGTTGTATAATTTTGCGAATGCGCCAAAGCGGTTTTTAAAGTAATGTATCCTTTAAGAGGTTTATGCCCGCCACCAGGATTAAACCCCGTTCCGGTCGGCTCATTTAAAACCTTATAACAAGGAGAATATCCT
>JANMZB010000780.1:0-16046 GCA_031382725.1 Sphingobacteriaceae bacterium
GTGAGCTTCTTTTCCAACGCTTTTTTTAGCGCCAAGAATGCGTTTCTTCGCTCTGGCACATAGGTGTCTTGTTGCTGAAATTTGTTGCTTTGCATTTCATCAACAAGATTTTCCTTTTCAATTTGTTGCACTAAAAAATCCGACCCAAAGGTCAATTTTTTACCTAGTGGGCTATTTGCCTCTATCACTCTCCAAAAGGGTGTAATTTCTTCGATTGGTTGCCCTTGTTGTAACCTTTCATAATTTGCTTCGGCTACAATTCTTAGAAATATTCCTGTCGTTACCGGGCAAGCGTAGTCCGCATTATGTTGTAATGCAAGGTCTTTTCGTAAGGTCTTTATATCAATTCGATTCCCATAATCAATATCTTGAATATATTGGTCAATAAGCTGTGGTGTGGCAATAAACATTTTGCTTCCTGAGGGAATGTCAGCAAAATCCTTTTCAATGCGTTTTACTTGTGGCTCTTTCTTTTCGTTAAGTTTATCAAGCCAAGTTTTTTTCTTTGCCATATCACTCGCCTAATTTGGTCGTCAAATTATTCATGTAAATTTCCATTGTTTTTTCAAGGTCTACAAAAATGGAGCTTAGAGCCCTGAAAAACGGATTTTCTATAACTACCACTTCTTTGAAAATAACTTTTGTCCCTGACGGGGTTGGTTCAAATGTGCCAACCCAATAACCATTAAAACTTTTGGGCTCAATGATTTCTATTTCCAAAAGTTTGTTTTCAACCTGTCGCTTGATTTTGAAAGTAATTGGTGTACCTCTTTTAGGAGTTTCTGTCCAAGTGTTTGAGTCAATTACCTTAATTTCCTGCACATCACCTCGCCACGAAACCTGATTTTTAAAATCCGTTACCACTTCAAAAACTTTTTCAGGTGGACTTTTAAATTCGGACTGCTTTACAAACTCACGTTGCTTGGGGATAAATAATCCTACAATAAATATTAAGGCAACTACTGCCAATATGGATAAAATTGCAACTGTCATTTTTCTTTTCATTTTAGTTATGATTATATGAATGATGTTGCAAAATTACTTTCATACTGTATGTGTCGTTTGATGTTTCTTGCTATTTGATAGGCACACAAAAATCCATTACATAGTTTTCTGGCTTGGTAAAAGGTGGAAATTTGATATACCACTCTATGGCTGGCTTGTCAGCTAATTCCCAACCTTTATCATAAAGGCAAACATTGTAGATGTAGTCATACACGGTATAAAAATTATCATAAGCACCCTGGTATCTAAATACGGCAAACTTTCCGCATTCAATTTTTTTATACCCGATTTCCCCTTTGGGTTTGATTGCCTTATTGACGACTACACAAGCATCAAAACGTATATTTTCTTCATCTGTCAAGTCAGGATTGTCGTGAACAATGCCCAATGTAGTCGGTTTTAATTTTAGGATGAATTGAGTGGCTGCCCAAATCATTAGTCTTGGAAATGAACTTGCTACTTTTTCGTAAGAACCCGTGTGTCTGATATATGCTAAATTCAAGTTGGGCAAATGTTTTATTGTAGGCTCGGCAATCCGCAACTTCTCTAAACTTATTTCCTTGTTTCGATAGTCTGTTTGTTTGCGAATTGTGATTTGCTGAATTGAGTCTCTATATTCCTGAGGAGTTAGTTGGAAATATTCCTTGAACGACCTTGTAAAAGTTTCGTGGTTTTTATAGCCATTTTCAAACGCAATTTGTCCAATCTCAACTTTTGAGTGTTTTAATCTGATTGCTGCTCTTTCAATTTTCAGTCTGATTGAAAAATCCTTAACGGTTTCGCCAGTCAAAGATTTAAAAATTCTGTGAAAATGATATTCTGATAAAAAGGCTTCCTTAGCAACGTCTTTCAAGAGAATTTTTTTGTCGAGATTATTCTCTACGAATTGAATTGCTCTGTTGCAACTCTCAAGATATATATCCTTTGTTTCACTCAAGATTATTGTCTGTTGTAGTTCGTCAACACGAATATTTAGGTTGTAACCGCCAGCGGCAACACAATATAAAAAGTAGTCCCTTTATTTGGCTCGGTTTCAAATTTAATTGAGCCATACATATTCTCGATGGCTTGCTTTACAAAGGCCAGCCCTAATCCTGTTCCAGAACTTTTTGTGGTAAAGTTGTGATTGAAGATACTGTCATGAAGCTTTTCGGGTATCCCTTTTCCGTTATCAGAAATTTCTATCAAGGCATTCTTGCCGCTTGCTTCCAGTTTAATCTCAATAACGCCTTTTCTGTATTCAGGAATAGCCTCTATTGCATTTTTGACCAAATTGTTAAATATTCGAAGGAGATGATCTTTACCGCCTCTTACAATCACATCTTTATCAGTATTTAAGGTATAAACAATTTCAAGATCTTCCGATTGATCGAAAAGGTCAATCGTCTTTTCTATAAGCCGGGTTAAGTTCACATTCTCAAAAGGAGTATCGGGCATTTTGGCAAAGTTGGAAAACTCTGAGGCTATAAGACTTAAGCTCTCGATTTGCTCGATAAAAGACTTACTAAACTTCTCAAACTTTTTATCAAAGTTTGGATCTTTTTCGCGCCAGGATTTATCAAGCAATTGCACGCCTAATTTAAGCGGGGTTAATGGATTTTTAATCTCGTGTGCAACTTGTTTGGCCATTTCGCGCCAGGCACTTTCACGCTCAGATCGGGCTAACTTTTGAGCACTTTCTTCAAGCGCAGCAATCATTTTATTATACTCCTGAATTAACGAGCCAATCTCATCATTGCTTTTCCATTTAATGGGCACGTGTTTGTTTCCAATAGCAATCTCACTTAAATTCTTCGCTACAATAGTGAGCGGATGTGTAATTTGATTGGCCAGGAATACAGCAAAGAGGGCGATAATTAACAGAACAAGCGCATAAACATTAATCAGAGCATTTAAAAATGAACCGATCCGTTGTTCATATTCCTGTTCATTGGAAAAATGGGGCAAACTTATAAAAGCAATCGTTTCATTATTGTTGTTTCTAACCGGCTTATAAGCGGCTATATATCTCATTTTTCCAATTTCTTCATGATTAAGATATTCTGACCGCATGAATTTTCCTAAGAAATTAAATGCTAAAGCATTCATCTTAGACTCAATAAAGTTTTGTTCGTAAATTTTAGGTTGGGTGGAAAATATTAATCGCCCTTGTAAATCATATAAGTTTAAATCTGTAGCATTAATATTGGCGAGGTTATTCAGAACAGTTTCGTCGGTAGTTAAGCTGTTGTTACTATAGGCGTCGTTATTTTCCAGGGCTTCGTTTATACGCGATGCATGAGTTAGTAAAACTTCTTCCTGTTGCTTGCGAAACTGGTTGCCAATGCTGTAATAAGTTATCCCACCAATTATCAGCAGCGTGACAATAATGGCAATTACCATTGATGCCTGTATGCGTGTTTTATATAAAATGCGGTTTCGCGAAAGCAGATAATCCCAGCTATAATTATTTAACCTGAAATCATCATCATGAAAAATAACCCAAACCTGATGAAGTGTAATTAAAATAACAGAGAAAGTAATGAAGACCAGAAAAAGAAACGAAACAGAAGCGAGCCGCATTACCACAGTAGTTTCGGGCTTACTTACAATAATAAGTTTGTTTGGATTTGGCTGATAAACGATGTGATTATATCCCTTGGTCTCGACAAGAAGAAAGTCTTTTAATTTACCCTTGAAGTTATTATTTACCAGTTGGTAGTTGTAATTCCCTTTCTGATTGAGCAACTTGTTGTCTTTATAGAAAGCAAAAGAGTAATTATTTAGCTCCGGAGTGGTGCTTATATTACCGACTAATAAAACCTCGGGAAAAGATTTTGGATCTTCAAAAGTATTGGCCTGAAGTTCTACAACCAGCGTGCCCAGATTTCGTCCGGCGTCACTAACAGGCAAAACGGCAAAATACTTTTGAAATCCGAACGTATTGCTCACGCGATAAAAGTTTTCAGAAACCTTGATAGAGCCCTTTAAAACGAGATTCCTGTAGGTTTCTAAGCTGGTACTATCTTTATAAAAAGATTGCTGTTGCTGATTAAATGGAAGAGTGGTAATCTCATATTTTGATAAATATCCATCGAAATATAAAGCCCTTAGTTTTTGTTTAAGAATGCTTCTATCATTCGATTGAGCTTTAAAGTACTGGAGTAAAAACTCATTGTTCGGAATTGACTGTTCAACGGTGAAAAACAATCGAACAGCATCAGGATCATCGGCAGATTGAAGTTTTTGCGCTATTGATTTTCTGTTTTCTTTCTCCTTTATATTTTGAAAGTTAGCCAGTTTTAAAGAAGCTATAATGGAAAATAAAAAAAGGCTGAACAGGAATATTGCCAGCTTATAGTTATGGTTTTTGTAATAAAATGCCCAGCCTCTAAGGCACAATATGATTGAAAAAAGTAAGATGTATATATCAAATCCGCTGAATGCAGCCGTCAATAAAAACAGGATGCAAATACCTGTAAAATATATTCTTACACGCTCGGTGTTAGTTAATTGTAGTTGAAGACTGACCGCTAACGTAATTTCAATGAGTAAATAAATATTGAGTACTGCAATACACATTAACAAAATGCCCAGCCAGCTATAATTATTTAGGTAAAGGATGTTTGTTACATCAAAATTGATATTCGATTGAGTAACAATGTGATAAAAGATTTCATTTTGTTGTAGCGATGTGAGATATATTATTATTCCTAATAAGACGAAGAAAACTACGCTGATTGCTTTTGACAGGGGTTTTTCAGAAAACTTTATATCATAACGGTAACTGTAGATGAAGCAGAAAAGCCAGCTCGCCATCAGAGCGTTTAACAAAAAATCGCCAAGGGAAGGGAAGAAGTATCCGGCACTAAAATGCTGTTTATCAAAAATTGGAAGATTAAAATAACTGTCGATCCAATGGTACTCAAGTGTAAGAATTCTTAAACCCAGGAAGGATAAGAAAAATAGAAGCACTGCACTTTTTACAAAACCTTTGTTAGCTATCGAAACGCAGAGGTAGTTGATAAATACCGTGCCCATGAAAACGGCTAAAACCCACATCCATAACTCTAGCTTTGAATAAAACGAGGTGGTTAATGTTGATTTTAATTTGAGCGATAACAAGTATTTGCCATCGGTATTTTTTAAATTATAGGTGTTTGCATCGTTTATGGTAGCTATCTCGAGGTTGTTGTCTGAGATAAGATCTGGTGAAAATTCATTTTTTAAATGTTTGTTTTGATAGCTGTACTCCGACTTTAATGGGATAATTGCCAGCACCGAAAAGTTACCCGAGGTTTTCTTAATTGCTTCATAATATCCATTTTCTGTATTAAGAAGATTACTGCCTTCCTTTAAACCTGCATTTGTTAAAGGTGTAATTCGGATAGATCCCCAAAAAACTAAATTATTGTTAAGGTAAGTGTGTATATAAATTAGGCGGTCATCTCTAAACTCTTTTATAAGGTTAATTGCCTGCTCCGGATGATTTTGGATATTACGAAGCGAATCAAATCCCGGCCCGTTTAAATAAGCTTTTATAAACCTTTCCTTCTTATGGAGATTTTTTTCGATGGTTCGGGAGTCGAACTGCAGGATCTCATCTTTATTAAAAGTATAATGTACAGTAATTGCCGTTACGGCAAAGCTTACTGTAAGCATGAAAAGTAAAAGCCTTATTTTGAAGGTGGCACTCATAAATTAAAAAGCGTTTAACTATGTTGTTGCCTGATTAATTTGTGCCTAACTAAGCACTGCACTTTTAGTTTCAACTGTCCGGTCGACTTTTTTAACCAAACCTTGTAGAACATTACCCGGACCAACTTCTGTAAATGAAGTTGCGCCATCTTCCAGCATCTTTTTTATGGTTTGTGTCCAACGTACAGCCCCGGTTAATTGAGCAGTTAAATTATGTTTAATGCTGTCGGTATCGGTATAAGGCTTAGCATTTATGTTTTGATAGATCGGGCAAACCGGTTCTTTAATTTCTGTCGAATCAATGGCTGCTTCCAAGGCTACGCGGGCAGCTTCCATTAAAGGGGAGTGAAAAGCACCGCCAACATTTAACTTCAATGCTCTTTTAGCACCACGTTCGGTTAATAGCGCACAGGCTTTATCCACACCTTCAATGCTTCCTGAAATTACTAATTGTCCCGGACAATTGTAGTTCGCCGGTACAACTATTTCACTAACCATCTGGCAAACTTCTTCAACCGTATAATCATCAAGACCTAAAATTGCGGCCATGGTTGATGGCTGAATTTCGCAAGCTTTTTGCATGGCATTTGCACGCGCAGCAACTAAACGCAAACCATCTTCAAAAGATAAAGCACCTGTAGCTACAAGTGCCGAAAACTCACCTAAAGAATGGCCAGCCGCCATTTCAGGTTTGAAATCTTTACCAATCGCATCGGCCAAAATAACCGAATGAAGGAATATAGCAGGCTGAGTTACGTTTGTTTGTTTAAGGTCTTCTTCAGTACCGTTAAACATGATATCGGTAATCCTGAAGCCAAGAATTTCGTTTGCTCTTTCGAATAATTCTTTAGCACGGTCAGAACTTTCGTAAAGATCTTTACCCATGCTCGGGAATTGTGCGCCTTGTCCTGGAAATATGTATGCTTTCATTTTGAAGTTTGTGCTCTATTTTTTTGCCACGAAGGCACTAAGGCTCGAAGTTCTTAGCCAGCAAAATAGTATTTTCTTGGTGTCTTTGTGCCTTCGTGGCTAATTTAATCTAAACTAGCCGTTATTAACCGTAAAAACTCAGCTCTGGTTCTTTCATTTGCAAAAGCTCCGGTAAAAGCAGATGTTGTTGTTACCGAATTTTGCTTTTGAATACCACGCATCGACATACAAAGATGCTTACATTCAATTACCACTGCTACTCCCATCGGTTGAAGAGTATTTTGGATGCAGTCTCTTATTTCATTTGTTAACCGTTCCTGAACTTGCAGTCTTCTGGCGTAAGCATCTACAACTCTTGGAATTTTGCTCAATCCAACAATATGCCCATCAGGAATGTAAGCAACATGCGCTTTTCCAAAAAAAGGCAGCATATGATGTTCGCACATGGAGTAAACTTCTATGTCTTTCACAACTACCATCTGGCTGTATTCTTCTTTGAACATCGCACTGCGAAGAATTTCCTCAGGTTTTAAATCATAGCCATGAGTTAGGTACTGAAGTGCTTTTGCCACACGCTCCGGGGTTTTTAAAAGTCCTTCACGGGATGGATCTTCGCCCAACTCAGTTAAAATACTGGTGTAATGACTCGCGATGTTTTCAATCTTTTCCGGGTTATACTGATCTATTTTAGAATAACCAGTAAGCTGATTTCCTTTAGGGGATTGGTGTTTGTCGTCTTCCATTTTCAAAAATTACTCTCCGTAATATTCAACAAAATTATTTTCCGTCTCACAAAGCTTAATTTTATGCATTTGTGCGCCAAGTGCTTCAATAGATGGCTTCAATTGATTGTAAATTTCTAGAGCTAAAACTTCCGTAGAAGCCATTTTACCTTTCATAAAATCTACATCAAGGTTAATATTTTTATGGTCGAGTTTATCGGTAACGTGAGTTAGAATTATTTGTTTAAGAACCTTTAGATCGATCACAAAGCCCGTTTCCGGATCAATTTCGCCTTTTACTGTTACATAAAGTTCGTAATTATGACCGTGCCAATTCGGGTTAGAACATTTGCCAAAAACCTCGAGGTTTTCTTCATTGCTCCATTCTTCCCTAAATAATTTATGCGCAGAATTAAAACGTTCCCTGCGTGTAATGTATATCATTTTCTTGTTGTTATAGGGGCAAATATACTTAAACTGTACGCAAGCATGGCAAATCAATATCCGCATTTTGTAAATTGCGGCATCGAACAAAAAAATCAAAGTTCTTAGAATCTTAATATGAATATTCTTCTGGTGGCTGCTACTTCGTTTGAAATCCAGCCTTTAGCTAAGCATTCTAATGAACATGGGTTTGGAAAGAATTCTTTTCAGGAATTAATTACCGGAGTTGGAATGACGGCAACTGCTAATGCTTTGGGCCGTGAATTGGCACTCCGGAAATATGATCTTGCTATTAATGCCGGTATTGCCGGAGCTTTTGACCGGTCTTTAAAGCTCGGTGAGGTGGTGAATGTGAAGCTAGATAACTTCATGGAGCTTGGTGCTGAAGATGGTGATAAATTTATAAGTATAGATGAACTTGGGTTAGGGAAGTGCGGAATTAAGCCAGTATATCCGTATGAAAATGCTATAATCGACTTATTAAAAAAAGTACGTGCGGTAACAGTTAACAAAGTTCATGGAAACGATGAAAGTATTTATTCCACGGTATCACGTTTAAATCCAGATGTGGAAAGTATGGAAGGAGCAGCCTTTTTTTACGCCTGCAATGAAGTAAATTTACCTTGTTTGCAGCTTCGGGCTGTATCGAATTATGTGGAGCGGCGCAATCGTGATAGCTGGAATATGCCGTTCGCAGTTACTAATCTCAATAACATCCTGATAGAACTTCTAACCCAACTGACATGAAATTAACTTTAGGATTTTCTCCATGCCCTAACGATACTTTTATTTTCGATGCCTTAATTCACAAGAAGATTGATACTGAAGGATTAGAATTCGCGGTTTCTTACGAGGATGTAGAAACACTAAATAAAAAAGCATTTGACAACGAGCTTGATATTACAAAGCTTAGTTTTCATGCCTTCGCTTACGTTGCCAATAACTACGCGTTATTAGATGCTGGCAGTGCGTTGGGTTTTGGAGTTGGGCCTTTGCTGCTTTCTAAAAATCCGGAAGTAGATGTGAGCTCGAATCTTCGTGTAGGTATTCCTGGAAAGTACACTACGGCAAACTTTCTTCTAAGCCTGGCTTATCCGCACCTCAACCATAAAACCGAAATGCTTTTTTCGGATATTGAAGATGCCTTGGTTCGGGATGAAATCGATCTTGGTTTAATTATACATGAAAATCGTTTCACTTACCATGATAAAGGCTTGCATAAAGTGATTGACCTGGGCGAGTATTGGGAAAATGAAACCGGTTGCGCGATACCATTGGGTGGAATTGTGATCAAGCGGATGCTTTCTGATGAAGTGAAATTGAAAGTTAACCGAGTGCTGCAGCGCAGTGTAGAGTTTGCTTTCGCAAACCCAAAATCCGGAATTGCCTTCATCAAATCACACGCCCAATCGATGGACGAGGCAGTCATGTTTCAACATATTGAGCTCTATGTGAACAAATATTCTATAGATTTGGGGCAGGAAGGCCGTAAAGCTATTGAAGTTCTGTTTGCAAAGGCGCAAAGTTTAGGAGTCATTCCAAACATCGAGAGAGACATTTTCTTAAGTCACTCTCCGTTTAAAAATTTATTTAAAATATGATCATTATTACAGGTGCTGCCGGTTTTATAGGAAGTTGTTTAGTGCAAAAGCTTAACCAGGAGGGATATTTTGACCTGGTTTTAGTTGATGATTTCTCGGATGTGGCACAAAATAAAAACTTCGAAGGCAAACGCTTTACCCAACAAGTTGAACGGGATGATTTTATTAAGTGGCTGGTAGAAAATCAGCTACATGTACAATTCGTTTTCCACCTGGGTGCCCGTACAGATACCACAGAATTTGATTACGATTTACTCAATCGCTTAAATCTCGATTATACCAAAGAAGTTTGGAACACTTGCGTGGAATTTGGTTTGCCGCTCGTTTATGCTTCTTCTGCCGCTACTTATGGCTTAGGTGAAAATGGGTATGATGATGATGAAACCAAAATTGAGCAGCTAAAACCCCTCAACCCTTACGGGGATTCCAAAAATGACTTCGATATATGGGCTTTAAAGCAGGAGCGTAAGCCCTACTTCTGGGCCGGATTAAAGTTTTTCAACGTGTATGGTCCGAATGAATATCATAAGGGCAGAATGGCATCGGTGATTTTCCATACGTTTAACCAGATTCAAAAATCCGGTGAGATGAAACTCTTTCAATCCCATAACCCGGACTTTAAGGACGGCGAGCAGATGCGGGATTTTGTTTATGTGAAAGATGTGGTTGATGTAATGTATTTCCTGATGCATCATCGCAAAGATTCCGGAATTTATAATCTTGGTTCGGGCAAGGCGCGTACTTTTTTGGATTTAGCGAAGAATACGTTTAAAGCTTTAGAGTTGGAGCCGAATATCAGCTTTGTTCCTACACCGGAAGATATTCGTGATAAGTATCAATATTTTACCGAAGCGAAAATGTCGAAGTTGGCTGGTATTGGTTATCATAAGCCTTTTCATACGCTGGAAGAAGGGGTTGAGGATTATGTAAAGGGGTATTTAAGTAAGGGGGATTATTATTAAATTTAGTTTGGCCACGAAGTCGCGAAGGCACGAAGTTGGGTTTATAATCCTATAGTATTAAACTTTGCGCCTTCGAGCCTTTGTGGCAACCCCTAACCTCACAAATCCTCCTTCAAATCATAAATCTTATTAACGCTCAACCGCGATGAAATCCCCGACGCAATCATCGAAATCAGCGAAACAGTTAAAAACACCAACACAAAATCACTCACCTTCATAGCAACGGGGTAAGCATCCGTTATAAAAGATTCCCGCCCCATGCTGATCAAACCAAACTTTTGCTGAACCAGGCAAAAAACAAACCCAGTCAACATTCCCGCAAAACACCCCGTAAGGGAAATCATCATACCCTCTATAAAGAAAATCTTCCTGATCAAGGCAGTACCGGCACCAATACTGGTTAGAATAGCGATATCTTTTTTCTTATCGATCACAAGCATGGTTAGCGTGCCCACGATATTGAAAATGGCAATAATCATCACGAAAGTGAGAATAAAGAAAATTGACCAGCGCTCAATATTAAGTGTTTTATAAAGTTGCTGATCTTGCTGAATCCGGTTTTTAACGATGAAATTAGAGCCTAGCAATTTTTCAATGTGTTTCTGCAAATCCTCGGTTGATTCTCCAGCTTTAGAATAAATTTCAATGGAAGAGATTGCTTTTTCTTCCTCCAAAAGCTTGCGACTAAAATTGATAGGCACAATAATGGTTTCGTCATACGACGGCTGTATTTGAAAAACCCCTACGGGATGAATGGCTCTCACCACAAATTCATCAGCCGGATTAAGCGAGACACCCGCATTCTTCCTCGGCGACAATACTTCAATATCTCTCAGTTCATCATTAATATTCGCGCTTAAATAAAGCTTTACGCTCGAACCGATCGCGGCAAAATGTGTGCTGTCTTGTTCCAGGTTAAAATCACCTTCAACCAGTGTACTGTCAATGTCTTTTCTCTTAAAGAAGTTATTGCTTACACCTTTTACCAGGCCAATGTATTGGGCGTCTCCGTATCTTAATAAGGCTTTTTCTTGTAAAACTTCGGTATAATTTTCAATTCGTTTATCCTTTTTCAGCTCTCGAAAAACGGTTGTTCCCGGATCGAACGTTTTACCCAAAGCAGGCTCTATTTTTATTTCTGGTGTGAAGTTATTATACATTGATAACACCACATTTTCGAAGCCGTTAAATACGGATAAGATAATAACCAGTGCCGCACTCCCCACAAATACACCAAGCATGGAAATGCCCGAAATGAAGTTAATGGCGTTTACCGATTTCTTGGAGAAAAGGTAGCGTTTGGCTATGTAAAATGAGGTGTTCAAACGGTTAAAAAATTCTATTTCAAATAATAATTGTTCGCCTTTTCGAAACCGATAGACGTTTCGGGACCGTGGCCAGGATAAACCGTAACATCATCCGGAAGCGTTAGTATTTTCTCCTTTATATTTCTGATAAGCGTGCCATGATCGCCGCCGGGCAAATCTGTGCGGCCAATCGAGTTATAAAATAATACATCACCACCTATTAAAAAATCATCAGCTTTGCTGTAAAAACATAAATGTGCGGGAGAATGGCCGGGTGTGAAAATTAAATCCAAAGTACTGTTTCCGAAAGCTACGGTTCCTGTTTCTTCCAGAAATTTTTCGGGCAACGGCGACACTTCATACTGCATTCCCATTTGCGGTGCATAGGCTGGTACAGCTGCTAGCACCGGTAACTCGCCTTTATGAAACTGTGGAAGTAAACCGAATGTATCTGAAATAAATTTGTTGCCCAATACATGGTCGATGTGGCAATGCGTGTTTAGTAACAAGACTGGCTTTAATTTTTCTGTCTTAATAAAGTCTACTATTGCGTTTTGCTCCTTTCCGTTGTACATACCCGGATCAATAATTACACACTCGAGCGTCCCGTCAAATAAAAGGTAGGCATTTTCCTGGTAAGGGTTACACACAAACGATTTAACTTGTATCATAACTCAAAAGTAACACAAAGCACCTTACCCGCGATTTATCTTTATGTATTTATTCTGCCGGCAAAGCGCTCGTTTATGTTTTTATTTTAAACTGTATATTCGGGCTTTAATCTGCCCTCTATGCCTGTAAAAACCTTTGGAAGTTCTGTGTATGGCGTTGAGGCCACCACAATTACCATTGAAGTAAACATTAGCAGCGGTACTAAATATTTTATTGTGGGCTTGCCCGATAACGCAGTAAGGGAAAGCTTGTTGCGTGTTGAGAGTGCCATTACTAACTCGGGTTATCGTATGCCGCGACAAAAGATCGTCGTGAACCTGGCGCCTGCCGATATCCGCAAAGAAGGCTCATCTTATGATTTGGCTATCGCGATAGGCATCCTCGCCGAATCTGGGCAAGTAGAAACCACTCTGTTAGATAAGTATTTGGTTTTAGGTGAGCTTTCGCTCGATGGTGATATCCAATCGGTAAAAGGGGCTTTGCCTATTTCCATCCAGTGCCGGAAAGATGGTTACGAAGGGCTGATCATTCCGAAAGCAAATGCGCGCGAAGCCGCTATCGTGAAAGATCTTAAAGTGTATGGTGTAAGTACCTTAAAGGAAGTGATTGAGTTCTTCAACGGAGATACATCACTCAAAACCACAGTTGTAGATGCCCGCGATGAGTTTTTATACAACATCAATAATTACGAAAGCGATTTCTCGGATGTAAAGGGCCAGGAAAACATTAAACGCGCTTTAGAAATCGCCGCTGCGGGCGGGCACAATGTGATTTTAATTGGCCCGCCTGGCGCAGGTAAAACCATGCTTGCTAAGAGACTTCCAACCATTTTGCCACCATTAAATTTACATGAAGCCTTAGAAACTACTAAGATCCATTCGGTTGCTGGGAAACTGGCTGCTTCAGATTCGTTGATGACAATACGGCCCTTTCGATCGCCCCATCACACGATTAGCGATGTCGCTTTAGTGGGCGGTGGAGCGCACCCGCAACCGGGTGAAATATCACTTGCTCATAACGGCGTTTTATTTTTAGACGAGTTGCCCGAATTTAAACGTACCGTGCTCGAAGTGATGCGCCAGCCTTTAGAAGAAAGACGGGTTACAATTTCTAGAGCTAAGTTTAGTGTTGATTATCCGGCTAGCTTTATGCTTGTCGCTTCAATGAACCCCTGCCCCTGCGGTTTTTACAACCATCCCGAAAAGGAATGTGTATGTGGCCCAGGCGTTGTGCAACGATATTTAAGTAAAGTGTCGGGACCGCTATTAGATCGAATAGATTTACACGTTGAAGTTACTCCTGTAGACTTCAATGAATTATCATCCGATAGAAAAGCCGAAGCGAGTTCCCTTATCCGCGAACGCGTAATCAAAGCCAGGGAAATCCAAACAGTACGGTTTAAAGAAAAGACTGATGTTTATTCTAATGCGCAAATGAGTCCGAAAACCGTTCGTGATATTTGCAAAATAAACGACGCAGGGCAGCTGTTGTTAAAACGTGCCATGGAAAAGCTTGGGCTGTCTGCCAGAGCTTATGACAGAATATTAAAAGTTTCAAGAACAATCGCTGATCTGGATGGGAGTGATGATATCAAAATTGAACACTTAGCCGAAGCGATTCATTATAGAAGTTTGGATCGGGATAGTTGGGCGGGTAATTAGATAATAATGAAGTTGAGAAATACTATTAAGAAATAGCGAGAGTTATAGTAGTAATTATCCTCTCAAACGGATGTTTTCATAAGTATTAGCCAGGTCTTTTGATCTGGCTGATTTTTTAAGCGGTTGTCGCAGATTTACTCGTTATTATTTCTGATGAGAGAGAGTAATGAATCAGGATCGTCGTTTTCTTCTTCCTCCTCTTTATCTTTATTCTTCCTTTTAAAAGGCGAAATAATTTCATAGAAGGCAACCTCGGCAAATTTACTCAACACTTCAATCCTGGGCGCTATCTGCCCCGACTCAATCTTATGCAGCTCAATTTGGCTCATCTGCATTAGTTTAGAGAAATCAAACTGGCTATAGCCCAGTTTTAACCTTACGGTTTTTATTTTTTTACTGAAATATTTTTCCATTACTGAAAAGGAGTACAGGTGTTTTATACACCTTTTTGCTGGTGTATACTAAGAGATTATAAATTAAGTTACAATACATCCCATTTGTAATATGTATTTAAACGCCATAAATACCGTCTTAAACCTTCCAAAGGTACTCTACGTACAACACTAAGCCCTTTGATTTTTTTGATAAACGAGAAATAATATAAAATTTAAAGCTCCTGATAGGCAGAAGCTTTAAATAAACTAACCAAAATTATAAACCAATTTAACGAAAGGAGCTGTAGGGGAAGGAATCGAACCTTCAAGGAGTGGTTAACCGTTGCCGGTCTTTCCAGATTCTCCGCCACCGAGACAAGGAGGTGTGTCTGCCTGTTTCACCACCCTACAGTGTAATTGACAATCATTTAAGTGTTTGTCTAATGCAAATTTAAAATAAAGTGATTTTTATTGCAAATTTTCTAACATTTTATTTTAATTATTGTTAACTTTTTATTTACTTAGACCATATTTAATATCTTTCAAAATTTTCAATGGAAAAAAGAAGCCCAAATTTAGAAATTGACAATCTGGATATGCAGATTTTGGCACTACTAATGGAAGATGCAACAATTCCTTATACAGAGATTGCTAAGCGTTTGATAGTATCAGGTGGTACCATACACGTGAGGATGAAAAAAATGCAGGATTTGGGCATTATTAAAGGCTCAAACTTACTTATCGATGCTCAAAAAATAGGGTATGATGTATGCGCTTTCTTAGGTATTTATCTTGAAAAAGGTTCCATATATAAAGATGCTGTTGAGAAGTTAAAGAAAGTTAAAGAAATTGTAGAGCTGCACTATTGTACCGGTGCATATAGTATGTTCGCTAAAATCATCTGTCGCGATACCAATCACTTACGTGAAGTTCTAAACGATAGCATTCAAGCTATTGAAGGTATTCAGCGTACCGAAACATTTATTTCACTTGAAGAAAGTATAAAACGTCAGATTAGCCTGGATTAGAAAGTTCCAGAAGTATTTCTGTAAATAAGTGTAGCATACTAGCTGCCGTTTAAATAATTAGAGTTTCAACAACATTTGCTGATAATACTTTACCACCAGGGAAAAGTTGAAAATACTCTGTATAAGTTACTTATTGGCTTTTTATTTATATCTAAGTAAATATTCTTACTATTAACAAAATATCCTTTCTTCCAGCTAAGATTTCCCTCATTTAAATTTGCGGTGTTTGTACGTATCTGGCCAATAACCATCACTACGCGCAAGGTATCTACAACAGTATTCCCTAAAGAACTTTCGCCGTACCAGGGTGCCTTGCTAACATCCGGAACCACATGTGTGGCGCTATCAATTGTAGTTATTGTGATTTTCTGAGCTTTTGTTTCCAGGAAAGCTAATAATAATAATAAGATAAGGAGTTGAGAGCGTTTCATTTTTACGATTAACATTTAAACTTAAATTCAAATATAAGTCTTTGCCTGTCTAACTGCAGGCTAATATTACTTAAAATAGTAAAGTTGCCATGATAGATTTTAATATCATATAAAAATCTAAAATCTTGTAAAGAAGTTATGCGAATTGTAGTTTACTTATAATTTTTATCTGATGATATATTAATTTTGTAAATTATGCCATTCTATGAATATCCGAACACCTTTAGTGCCT
>JANMZB010000943.1:0-1010 GCA_031382725.1 Sphingobacteriaceae bacterium
AGACCCCGGATAACCGCTCAGACGTCATCCGTTGATCCGCCCCCGGAACTGCGGGGGACCAGTCACCAGATTTGACCCCCCGGATTTGGCATCGTCGGAGGACACGACCCCCGATTTTTGGAGGACAAGTCCCCTACCCGCCGACGTCGTAGACCCCCGCGGCTACCCGGCGTTCGTATACCACGGTACCGCTCCTACGTCGATCGTTGGACCTAGCCCCGGGAAAGCCGGAGGAAAAGTCCCCTACCCGCGGACGTCGTAGACCACGGTACCGATCCTACGTCGCTCGCAGGACCTACGACCCCGAAACCCGCCGACATCGCAGACCCCCCGACATCTCGGAGGACAAGCCCCCTGAGCTGCGGAGGACAATTCCCCTACCCACCGACGTCGACACCCCCGGACTTGCGGAGGATATCCCTGTCAGACTTCGCGATGTACAGGTATGACACGCAGAGGTAGTACTGTGATAGGACAACAATTCCCCTACCAGATACAAACACCGTCCCTCGGCTACGGTATGACACGTAGAAGTAATACTGAGATTGGACAACAGACCCCCCTTCGAAGGACCACGTTCCTCGGCTATGACTGACAGGTACCACTAGTACTGAAGCGACCCCGTTTTGGGAATCACAACTACCTGGCAAATCTACCGTCAACGGCTAAGGAGACCCTCCGCTATGAGGCTACGGGACGGCTGGTAGAACAAGTACAGGAGAAGGGCAAAGGCCTCCTATCATGGAGTAAACAAAAGGCACGAAACACGGGACCCGCCATGCACACGACAACATACAATATCCACCTTCCACGATATGCAAGACACACCCCTACACAATACACAATCCACAATTCACATTTTGCAAAAGCATCGCACATTTCACCACAAATACTCCACAATATATATGTTACAATACCACCTACTGTATAATACAATAAAACAAAAACAAAAGAAAAAGCTTCAGGGTAGCTAGGACATGCGGTCGACCGGGTCCTAGGCTAAGGGGAGT
>JANMZB010000081.1:0-4431 GCA_031382725.1 Sphingobacteriaceae bacterium
TATTCATTTTGAAGAACGTGCTTTTATTCCTTCCGATCTTGAAGGTATCGACTTAGCGATTATCGCTATAAATGATAAGCAAATAAGTTTCGAGATCCATTCGGCATGTCTGGATAAAGGAGTGCTTACCAACGTTGCCGACAAGCCCGAACTATGTGATTTCTATTTAAGTTCGGTAGTCCAAAAAGGCAATCTTAAAATTGCCATTTCTACAAACGGAAAATCACCCACCATAGCAAAGCGTGTTAAGGAAGTTCTTAACGAAGCTTTTCCGCATGAGATGGATGAGGTGCTGGATAATATGGAAAAGATTCGCCAGAAATTGGGTGGAGATTTTTCGGATAAAGTCCGACAATTAAACGACATCACTTCGGTACTTGCCGTAAAAACCGAGTCCGAAACTAAGGAGCACAAAAAGGTTATCCATTACCTTTTATACGCCGGGGCGGCTATTTGCCTCATGGTTATGGGCCATTTGCTGTTCACCTATGTAAATTTTAATTCGATTTCGACAGCTTCGGAATGGGTAAGCAAGCAAGTAACCTCCGAAATCTTCATTTATATTCTAGGCGGTTTCATCGCACAGATGATTGATGGTGCGTTGGGAATGGCTTACGGTGTAAGTGCCACCACGTTTCTAATGTCGTTTGGTGTTCCCGCAGCAGCGGCAAGTGCAAGCGTTCACACCTCAGAAATTTTCACTTCCGGAGTTTCAGGATTGATGCATTTGCGGTTTGGTAATGTTAACAGCAAACTCTTTAAAACCTTACTCCTGCCAGGAATAATCGGTGCCATACTAGGAGCCTATATTCTAACATCACTCGAAGAATATAACTACTATATAAAGCCACTGGTTTCCACATATACAATGATTCTAGGCGCCATAATCATCAGAAAAGCACTTGCCGTAAAACGCAGAAAGAAAAAAACAAAGAACGTAGGTATTCTTGCCATCTGTGGAGGTTTCCTCGACTCGATTGGTGGGGGTGGTTGGGGACCAATAGTAACCTCAACCCTATTAGCTGGCGGAAGAAATGCGCGCTTTACCATCGGATCAGTAAATCTTGCCGAGTTTTTTGTGGCTTTCTCGAGCTCGGTAACCTTCAGTATTTTCTTGGGAATGGCTAATTATTTCCAGATTATTTTGGGTTTAATTTTAGGAGGTATGATTGCTGCTCCTATTGCTGCAAGCTTCGCCAGCAAACTTCCCGTTAAAACAATAATGCTCATTGTAGGCATCGTAATTATCATTGTTTCCTTGTATACCTTAAGTCGGTATGTTTAGATAAAATGTTATATTTGATATACTAACCCTATAGACAAAGCTTTGTTAACAAAGAAGACCAAATACGCAGTTAAAGCATTAATGGCTCTTGCCAGAAATAAAGCTAACACCCCGATGCTAATTTCTGAAATAGCATCTCAAGAGCACTTACCCAAAAAATTTCTTGAGGCAATTTTACTGGAGCTTAAGCGAAGCGGTTTTTTGGGAAGCAAAAAAGGTGCAGGTGGCGGTTATTACCTGATGAAAAAAGCAGAGGAGATCAAACTAGCTGCAATTATTAGAGTGATTGATGGACCTATCGCTTTGCTCCCATGTGTGAGTTTGAACTTTTACGAACGCTGCGAAGAATGTGTTGATGAAGGTTATTGCGGCATTCGCGATGTGATGAAGGATGTACGAGATGCCACTTTGAAGATTCTTACCGAAACTACTGTAGCTGGCATGATTGCTCAGGAAGATGCTGCCAAAGAAAAACTCGCTTTATGTGATTTAGCTTCCATTCCTGCTGAAGACCTAAAAGGGCTTTCGAACTAAGCCTTATCCCTTGCCCTTAAAACTTTTCAACAATTCCACAAAGTTGCAACTCCCCAAATAATATTTAATAAATTGCCTTTGTAATTAAACACTATTGAATCCTTTTAAAATTGCAGTTGTTGATGACGATCAGATTTATCAGTTCATTATCAACCGTACTCTTACAAAGCTCCATCCGGATAGCAAAATTTTAAATTTTTCTCATTGTGCTGACTTCTTCAATTTTCTAAAAAGAAATCGAGATGATTTTAATTTGATACCCGACGTGGTATTACTCGATTTAAACACTCCATTTATGAGTGCGTGGGAGTTTTTAGCTCTCCTTGAAGACCTCAAACCTACTCTGCAAAAGATTCCTGAAATATTTCTTGTTACATCCTCGATTGATCCATATGATGAAGAACAAGCTGCAGAAACACATGGCCTGGCTGGCTTTTATTGCAAACCCTTAACGCCCGAACAACTGGAAGAAATCTTCTTGAAAGTTAATTCGAAGACAACTTAACCTAATTCTACTGTTTTTAAGCTAACATTTAAAAACTTATTTCTTTGGAAAAGGAGGCAATGGCATCCAATGTGTAAAATCATTAATGTGCACTTTATCATCACCAACGATGAATTTCTCGGAAATCTCACTGAAGTAGCCAAAATAAATTTGTCCGCCGTCAAAGAGAAGAACATCTTTTGCTTGTTCCGGCAAGCGATCTGTCAATAAAATCCATTCCATGGCTACATAACTATTAAGCAAAAAATATGTTTAAGTGAATTAAAAAATTTCGAGGATACAGATGTTTTATTAAAGCAAATGAACCTTTAAGCTCATAGGTGGTTATATCTAAAAAGATCATGATAAACAATCAAAGCGATAGACCGGAAAAGTTTGAACCGAAGGACTCAAAGCGAAAAGATATTAAGCATCCGGAAAATGATGAAGAAGCGGTAGTGAAACCGGAGGACCAGACTTACACAAAAGAAGACGATGATTTTGGCGATATAGCAACATATAAAGAGCAAAGAGAGCAACCGGTTTTACCTGTTAAAGAGGCGCCGAAAGAGGGGTGAATAGAGAATTGAGTCGAACCCAAGCACATTTCCCAGATTTTTGTACATACAAGGGATCGGAGAGGGGTATTATCAACAAGGCGTAAATAATTCCGAATTCAAGGCAAAAAACAAAGTGCAGCTTCGATTTTCTTAAGCTTACTTAAATTAATTTTACAGATCATAGAACCTGCTAAAACTATTAGATTCTGAGGTGAAGTTTGAAACCCGGGCTACCTGATTTCTTTAAATCTATTAGCTTAGGGACTACCTCTTTGTAAATCAATATAATCTCATAACTTCGAACGGAGTTATTTATTTCAAGCTGTCTTTTTTATAATATATTTAAAATTGGAGTCGACGTTAACAGTTGTGAAAAAAAATGCCCCAGGATTAACCAATAGCTCCAAGTCAAAAATTCTTTCTATAGAATATTTGAGAGGCATCGCATCAGTAATGGTGTTATTCCATCACATAAATATTGAGTTAAATGCGAATCAAATTCTTGAACGAATATTTTTTGAAGCGCGGTTAGGAGTACAAACTTTCTTTCTAATTAGCGGCTTTGTTATCCCTCTCTCTTTATGGACTACCGGTTATAAGATCCGAAGATTTTTTAAGTTTCTGCTTCGTAGATCTGTGAGAATTGATCCGCCAATATGGATTGTAATTTTGTTAATTTTTCTGTTTGGCACGTCATATAACTACTGTAATAATATCAAATTTCAATATATAACAGATTTTAGACACCTCCTTCTCAACTTATTCTACCTCGTACCATTTTTTTCTAATACTTGCTGGTACGACAACGTATTCTGGACATTGGGAATTGAATTTCAGTTTTACATTTTAATAGGTATTACTTTCCCATTTCTCACTCAAAGAATAGGCTCTCTTATTTATATTACTAGCCTATTTATATTCTGGTTAATATATATGTTTAACCATACTCAAGACCAACAATATATTACAAGTCACCTCGTCTTTTTCACTATAGGGATAACTGGGTTTTTATTTCAAGTTAAAGTGATTAGTTTTATCGACACATTAATTTTAATGTTATTGTTCTCGTGGGGGATATTTCAAATTCATGGTATAACTCATGTATTGTTAGTTAATCTCGTATTTATACTAATTTTTACTGTGAAAGCTAAGAGCCAGATTGGGGCCAGCTTAGCAAAAATCTCCTTTTCACTTTACCTTACACACCCTATAGTGTTATATTTAACGTCGTCAATTGTAGAGGATGTTTATGCTATGATCTTACTGCAGACAATGAGTAGTATTATAGTTGCAGCCGCCTTCCATTACACGGTGGAAAAAATATTCTTAGGTCTGTCTAAAAAAATTCCGCTACAGTAGATTAATTAGTCGCCCCTTAAAAACCCTCTAATACATCAGTTATCCACAAAAATGGATAAAACTGAAAAAAAAATCTGCAAGTTTTGAAGAACTTAGTTTCATAAGCTTGCAGATAATTATGCTACCAAAGAAAGAGAATCCTTCACAACTTTCGTTTTACAGCACCTTCGAGGAGCAATTGAACCATCGTCATCCTTTATTTATTCTGG
>JANMZB010000080.1:0-1374 GCA_031382725.1 Sphingobacteriaceae bacterium
TGTTACAAAGACGACTTAAATATCGCCGTTGAAGCATTCAACAAAATCGATATGAAAGTACGTAATATAAGGAAACGAAAGCTCGTAGATAATGAAGATCCAGATTTGATTCCAGCTACTATTCTTCATGATTGGATGGAAAAGAAAACCGATTTGGATTTTTTACGTTATCAAATTCAGAACAAAGCGTTAACTCTTCCAATTGATTCCATAAAACACGTGAGGAAAATTCAACATAATCTTTACAGCATTGTATTGATCGATGATGCGGGCTTGCGAATTGAAAAAAATGTGGATTCCCAATTCATCCGACAAAATTTTTTTGATGAATTTGTTGAAAAAATAGAAGAACATTACCTCAACTCGGAATGGATTGCAATCGACGATAACTCTTTAGTTGTAACACCGGCTCAAAATGTTTATATGCAGCAACACAACATAACAGCTACGAAATTCACTAACGATAAGAATCCAGCGAACCATATCAAATGGATAAGAATCGACATTACGTATGGAATAAAAAATAGGAAAATAGTTGAAGAAAGTACAAAATGGTATATATATTGTGGAGATGAAGACGCAACTGTCCATCAGTATTCCCCAATTACCGCAGAAATAATGCAAAACATTTTAGGTTGGTGTAGTGATGAGGAATATAAAGAACAACTGCGCGATTGTCTTCGTATCTTCAGAAAAGATCGTATTAACAAACAATTGCACGAAGATCATGTGCTTGACAAATGTGATTCAGATCTAAATTTGAATCAAATGGAGTTTGGACAGTACTACAAAAACAGTAGTTACTATTTTTTGGTTACGGAATGGAATTACTACAGTAATGATGCAGCTGGATTCATCTCATCAATCGCGTACAGTAAGAGAAACGATCGTTTAACAGGTCTTACCAAGTATCCAACTGGACGTGTTGTGAAAGAAATTTTAACCGAAGACTGGGTAAAGGAAAATTTCCATGAGAGTTTTCTACAACATTTGGTCGAAGCAAATAGAGGTGACAAAATTTGTTATTTAAATGTCCCGCCCGGAGATACAAATGAAATTCCAACACGTTACATAGTGAGAAGCAATCCGACTTTACACTTTTTGCAAAATGGTGAAAAAACCTGCGCCTTTAGCTCTTTATCAAGTATTATGCATCACTTTGGATATGAGGTCGAAGCCAGTCTTTTACAAGATTTCAAAGATGTATTCTATAATGAAATTTTTGTCAAAAAACCGAATAAAGTAATGCAATCAATAGTGGGTTATATACGTTCATCGAAGGGCATGAGAAATTTCAATAGAAAGTACAATTGCGTGGCTCTGTCCAAATCATTGAACGTATTGAAATATAAGTTTGAAAAAGATGAATTTATG
>JANMZB010000083.1:0-13798 GCA_031382725.1 Sphingobacteriaceae bacterium
TATCGAAAAGCCAGTAACGCAAATGCGTAAGGTGATCGCCAAACGACTTTCCGAAAGCTTATTTACTGCTCCGCACATCTTCGTTACCATGAGCATTGATATGGACAGTGCGATGGAGGCTCGTATTAAAATCAATGAATACGCTCCGGTTAAAATCTCATTTAACGATTTAGTAGTTAAAGCTTCCGCGATAGCGCTAAAACAACATCCGGTAATAAATTCATCCTGGTTGGGAGATAAGATCAGAACCAACGAACATGTTCATATCGGTGTAGCCGTTGCTGTAGACGAAGGATTGGTTGTTCCGGTGGTTCGCTTTGCTGATGGCAAATCATTATCTCACATTTCCATGGAAGTGAAAGATTACGCTCAAAAAGCCAAATCTAAAAAGCTACAACCTGCTGAAATGGAAGGTTCAACATTCACTATTTCCAATTTAGGAATGTTTGGTGTTGACGAATTCACCGCGATCATAAATTCGCCCAACGCGGCTATCTTAGCGGTAAGTGGAATTCAGCAAGTTCCTGTAGTGAAAAATGGAGCTGTTGTTCCGGGGAATGTGATGAAAGTTACATTAAGCGGTGATCATAGAGTAGTTGATGGAGCCAGTGCAGCAGCATATCTTCAAACGCTAAAATCCCTACTTGAAGAACCGGTTAGGTTATTGGTGTAAATAAAAAAATAATTTATAAAAAACCTGCAAAGCTTGAGCTTGCAGGTTTTTTTATGAGCAGTATTTTCTCGGCCTACTTACGTTTAGCAAGCTTGCGCTCTGTCTTCAAACGATTTAACCACATAATTACACCTGTAATAGGGAAAGTAACTCCAAGGATACAGACCATAAACCCAAGAATTTTAGAGGGCAGTCCAAAAACAGCACTTGTATGTATTGGCTTAACGTAGGATCGTACTTTGTTCCCTATATTTTTCTCACTAAATTTCAAAGATCCGGCAATCTTCCCGTTGTATTGATCGATGTAATAAGTATCTAACTGCATTTCCGGTGCTCCCTTCGGAAGTAAATTTACTGTGTAGACCCCTGTAGAATCTTTAGGGGTTCTAACAATATAATACACAGCATCTTTAACTGTCGACTTAATTTTTTCTAAACCCGCATCAATTGAGATAGGAGTAGTTCCATTAAAAATTGATATTGGTGGTTCCGGCACATCAGCACTACTTCTGGTTATTTTATAGATGCCTTTATTAAACCATTGGAAAGACCAAGACATGGCAGTAAAAGCGAAAATAAACAAGAAAATCGCTGAGTAAAATCCAAACACAAGGTGTAAATCATGATTTAATCTTTTCCAGTTACCATCCCATTTAACCTTAATACGCTGGGCAAAAATCTTTCTTGTTTTGGGCCACCAGAGAATAATCCCTGTAAATAAAATAAACAGGAAAATAAAAGTAGAAACTCCAACAATGTATTTTCCAACACCATCATTTTTACCTAAAAGCCAACGATGCAGCTCCGTCGTTTTCTGAAAAAAATTTCCCTGATGTAAATAAACTTCAATAACCTCGGCCGTATATGGATTTACGAATACAGTATGATTGGGCTTCAGTAAAGTTCCGGGAGCAGCCTTATCTTTACCCTTTATATCTTCCCCTTTTGACTTCTCCTCCTTTATTGGAGCAGCTAAACCAATTTCCACTGTACGATCTGCCGCACTATAAACTTTAACACTAGCAAGTTTCGATCCCGGCAAAGCTTCTTTGGCGTTATAAACCAATTCCGACAATTTCATCTGCGATCCCTTGGATGCTACTCTATACCTTTCCGGATGAAATGCCTCTTCTAGTTCTTTTTGAAATACTAATATCGCTCCTGTTAAACAGGCCGTCATAATAACAAGCCCCGCAGCGAGGCTCAAATACAAATGAATATTTCTGAAAAATAGCTTCATAAATAAGAAGTGCTTCAATAGTAATTTTAAATTTATTTGTTAGCAAAAATAGAAACGCTTTTCACTCTATGCAATTAATAGATCTACTCTAAATTAATTCACGAACGACTGCAGAATCGAAGCTTAATTTTTAGTATATTGAAAAGTAATCAGTTTGCATTACGCCCATACTTATGAACCGCCTGGCATGGCTATTCTTATTTCTTATAGAAGCTTTTCATCCTCAACAGGTGAGAGCACAATCTTTCAATCTAAAACAGAATCGTAAAAGCGAAAGCACATCATTTCAGTTTGTCAATAATCTCATCATAATTCCTTTATGGATAAATGGAGATGGCCCCTATAATTTTGTATTAGATACTGGGATTGGGATGATTCTCATTACTGATTCTTGTCTTATTGATCCTCAAAATTTTGCCCGTTTAAGAACTATAAAAATAAATGGTTTAGGAGAGGGAGGTGAAATAAGTGCGCATTTATATCCGTCTGCAAAGATCGATCTTGCAAGGTCTATAACTGGTAACATCCCAATAGCCGTGTTGAACAACGATCCTTTTAATTTGTCTTCCTATCTGGGTATGCCAATTCATGGGTTAATCGGCTATGATCTTTTAAACAGTTTCACCGTAGCCATAAATTACGTTACCAAAAGGATTACTTACTACGCGGATTACAAAATTAAAATTCCAAAGAAAGGTCAAATAATTCCCATGACTATAGAGGACCGAAAACCTTACCTTAATATCACGATTACTCCGTCAAGCGGGAAAAAAGAAAATGCAAAAATAATTATTGACACAGGCGCCGGACACCCATTATCGCTCGAAACAAGGAACGGAGTTGCATATCAAATACCTGAGAAGAGTATAAAAGCAAACCTGGGTGTAGGCCTGTCTGGTGAAATTCATGGCTACCTTAACAGGATGCCTTTAGTTGAAATAGGAAAATATAATTTGAAGAATGTAATCTGTGCCTTTCCGGACTACAGTAATGCAGGGGCAAAAGCTAAAGGGAATAATAGAAATGGAAATTTGGGGAACAACATCCTAAAAAAATTCAATGTGGTGTTCGACTATAAGAATGAAGCAATTTACCTAAAGCCCAATTATAATTTCAAAGAGCCCTTTGAACATAATATGAGCGGAATGGAACTTACGGCAGAAGGAGCAAATTACAATGAAATTGTAGTCGCCAGGGTAGAATCGGGCTCGGCCGCTGATTTAATCGGGATCGTAAAAAATGATCGCATTTTAAGTATTAATTTGAAACATGTAGAGTCTATGGGTCTAGAAGAGATCAATAATACTTTTAGATCTCGTAATAACAGAACTATTGTTCTCGAAGTTTTCAAAGATAACACGAAAGAATCTGAAATTCTTTTGCTGACTTTGAAACGAAGGATTTAAGAATTTATCTTTTTATATTACCTTCAATATCAACAGCTACACTAAAGGGCTGTAAATAGGTATCAAATAAAATCGCTTTTTCTTTGCGCGTTAATACTCGCTTCAAATCGAAATCACCTTTAAGTTTTAAAGATTTATTCCAACTTTTTTGTACTTCCTTATCAAGCTCCCCGGCCCTTGAACCAACAAATTTGATCAGACTCAAGGCATTCTCAAGAGTTATTTTTCCTGCCTTATTATCAAGAAACCAGATCTGACTTCTGGAATAATATTCCCGGAAAGGCAATTTTAAATCCTCTGTACTAACCGTCTTTTCGGGATTGAAGTAGAGTTTACCATTAGTCTCGGCTGCTTTTAATATACCGGTTACGCCAATATGTTGCAGGGCCACCATGGATGAATCATTATCGTTAATATCCTGAAATCTTATTAAACGAGACTTGTAGGTCAACAGCTCGCTTTGGATGGCCCTTATATTTAAATTCTTAGTACTTGTTTTAAAAAAAACACAATAGGCGGCGATAGTTCCTGCACCCTGGCCTGAATGTAAACTCGAAATACCACCCATCGGCCCAGCCAGAACAAGATTTTCAATATCTGGTACAAGTAATGAAGATACCGGAACAGTAGCAAATGGGCTACCGCTAGTTGCCGATATCCCTACACTTGTTCTATACTTTTTATCGGAGTAATTAGCCTTAACAGGAGGAGATTCCATTTGGGATTTACTAGCTAAACCCGCAAGCTTGGCAATAGCATAATTCAATGTACCATCAACAAGAATATCAGCTCTTAGCTCCTTTCCTCCAGCTAAGGAAACCTCCCAATCTTTGCTTGATTTTTTTATTTTTTTAATTGAAGCATCTTTAAGTACAGTAAGGTTTTTAACAGTATCGATCCAGGCTTTAAAAACACCTGCCGTAAATGAAGGAGTAAAAACATGTTCACTCTTTTTAGTGCCGCCTTTTTGCAAACTGTCTGCATGCTTGAGAAGCCCGGCATATATGCCAATATTTGCAAATTTATCATACTCAGAAAGTGTAATTGATTCGAATTTCCCCGCATCAATAAGCAACGTTTTAACACCCGAATTAGCAGATTGTATGGCTGCAGCTAAAGCAGCAGGTGTTGATCCCACAACCAAAACACCAGTTTTAATTTTTTGGGCCAGCAAATTCTGCCCTCCCAAAACGCTTAATAGAATTATTAAATACTTAATCATTTATTATCTTGTTGTCTGAATACTAGAAACGAGAAGTTAGCATATTAAGTTTTGCGTTAACAATATTTAACACTCGAATTACTAAGTTAAATAATAGTTTCATTTATGATTGATATAGAAAAATTACGCTTTCCGATTGGTAGATACGTTCCGCCGGAAACAATCTCTGATATTCAATTACTAAACTGGATTGATGAAATTGAACAACTTCCCTTACTCTTGAGAAACGCGACAAATAATCTCCCGGAAACGGCATTAGACACACCTTACCGACCAGAAGGCTGGACTTTGAGGCAAGTTATTCATCATTTAGCCGACAGCCACATGAATGCATATATCAGGTTTAAACTTGCTGTTACTGAAGACAATCCTACAATAAAGCCGTATTTCGAAGATAGATGGGCCGAAACTTCTGATTCAAAAGATGGCAATATAGACCTGTCTTTAAACCTGTTGGAGGCATTGCATAAAAGATGGGTATTGTTTCTCAGATCAATGAGCCAGGAGGATTGGAATAAAACATTTTACCATCCTGAGAATAAACGTAGTGCAGCCTTAAAAGAAGTGGCGGGATTATATGCGTGGCATGGAAACCATCATCTCAATCATATTTTGATGACGATTAAGTAGATCAGGAAGGAACAGCAGCAGGTCTTGGTTCTCGTCTGATAATCTTATCGTAGAAGATTGGAGCAACCGTTTTTAAGAAGGGGGTTATTAAAGATTCAAATGTATCGGCTGCTGCCGGAATGCTTTTAACTGAAACAGGCTGAACATTTGCAGGTTTTAACTTATATCCTAATACCGGCTTAAGCTGAGGCAATTTATCAATAAGGCTTTCGGGAGCTTTGTTAACCTGCTTTTTACATTCGCTATTCACGCACTTACTCTCTCCGCCTATAGATGCATAACTTATGCCTACTGAACAAACAAAAAGAATAAATCCGCAAGTGAATAAAACCTTTAACATTTAAACAAATATAATTTATTTAAATAAATTATGCATACGCTTACACTCCAAATGCAAAATAAATAAGTAAGCCTCCTAACTATAAAAACAACTACATTTCTGAACAAAAAAAACCCGTTCGGTATCCGAACGGGTTCCAATAAAATATTGTTCCTAATTATTGAGCGTTTTGACGTGCTTCGTTTTTAAGAGTCTCGTTAGCAACGATTACAATTTCAACTCTACGGTTTTGTGCTTTTCCGTTTGCAGAAGAATTATCACCGATAGGCTCAGTTTCACCTTTACCAACGGTTGTTAAACGACTGCTTGAAACACCATGAGACGCTGTGTAAGATTTAACTGCGGCAGCTCTTCTTTCAGACAAGCTGTAGTTATAAGAATCCGTTCCGTCAGCATCGGTGTGACCAATAACCATGATGTTTGTCTCAGGATTATTTTTCATAGTTGCAGCAAGGTTTTCAATGTTGGTCTTAGCGTTTGCTTTCAATTCTGATTTATCAACATCAAATAAAATACCTGAATCAAACTTAACGATCAAGCCTTCGCCAGCGTCAATTACTTCGGCTCCGGGTACATTTTTTCTAATTTCTTCCGCTTGTCTATCCATCTTACGACCGATATACGCTCCTGCTACACCACCAATGGCTCCACCGATAACGGCTCCAACTGCTGTATTACCTGCTTTTCTTCCAATAATAGCACCGATAGTACCACCAGTGGTAGATCCGATAACTGCGCCTTTTTGTGTTTTGGTCATTTGAGCACAGCCTACAGTTAAAATAGATGCGCTTGCTATAGCTATACAATATGTAGCTACTCTAATTTTCATTGATTTCATAATTTTAATTTTTGTGTGTGGTTAATCATTTTTAAATGCTGTTAGTATATTATTTAAACTAACATATTTTAAAGTTATGACTTAAAGTTTAGTAATTGGTTTAAAAATAATTAAAGCCTATATCTGGTACAAGTGTTTTTGTTCAAAATTGTTTTTAAAGATTTGGTGTTTTTCCGCCATCTACCGGCAAATTTATACCGCTGATATAACCAGCCGCCGGACTGGCTAAGAAAGCAATCGCAGCTGCGACATCTTCCGGAGTACCGATCTTACCAGCTGGAATTTCATTTATCATGTCTTTCTCTACCTGCTCCAAGGTTTTACCTTCTTTATCTGCGCGGGTTTTAATTAGCGATTGCAAACGACCTGTCATGGCGGTGCTAGGCAAAACGTTGTTTACGGTTATCCCGAAAGGGGCAAGCTCTAAAGAAATTGTTTTGGCCCAGTTTGCCACGGCGCCACGTATGGTATTAGAAACTCCCAATCCTTTTAAAGGCGCTTTCGCGGAAGTAGATATCACGTTTATAATCCGGCCCCAGCCGGCTTCTTTCATACCCGGTACAACGGACTGGGCTAATAGCTGGTTACAAACGATATGCTGTGAAAACGCTGCGATGTATTCATCTACCGAAGCCTCAATAGCCGGACCAGCTGATGGGCCGCCTGTGTTATTGATCAAAATATCAATGGTGTGGTCTTGCAAATAATTTTCAAGCTCTGCTTTTAGCCTTTCCGGCTGAGTGAAATCTGCGACGATAAAGTGATGAGATTCGGTATCGTCAGCGGGAAGATGATTTATAACATCTTGTAATTTTTCGGCATTTCTGGCAACAAGAGTTATGCTGGCTCCAAGTAAAGCAAGTTCCATCGCAGCTGCCCGCCCAATTCCTTGTGTGCTCCCACAAACCAAAGCTCGTTTTCCGGTTAAATCTAAATTCATTTATTGTTTTTATTTCATAACAGAAAAATACGCCTCAAGTTCTGCAAGCGTATTGGAATTAGTTTTAATATCCTTAATAATTGCGCCTTTTTCCATTAATAAGATGCGGTCTGATACTTCTGTTACATGGTTTAAATCGTGACTAGATACTATGGTGGTGACTTGCTTATCGGATGTAATCTCCTTAATAATATTTTTTAAACGGATTTGCGTGCTGGGATCAATATTCGCAAAAGGCTCATCAAGTAACAAAATTTCGGGCTTTTGTAGCAAGCTGGCAATCACACCTACCTTACATTGGTTTCCTTTAGAAAGATCACGTATATATTTCCCGCGGTTTAAAATTTCACCTGAGAAAAAGTCAGCATACTTTTCTAATTCTGAATCAATATGAGCACGGCCTATTCCGTGTAAGGAACCAATAAAATAGAAGTATTCTTCGGGAGTTAAATATTCTATTAAAAAACCCTCATCCAAAAACGACGAAGTGTGATGTTTCCACTTTTCGCTCGTTGCAACATTTTCGTCCTTTGATAAAACTTCCCCGGTATCTGCTCTTATCAAATCAAGCATGATGCGAAAGAGTGTGGTTTTTCCGGCACCGTTATTACCCACAAGTCCGATAGCTTCGCCTTTATTAATTAGCAGTTCAGGTATATTCACTACCGTGATACCATTATAGCCTTTCGTAAGATTGTTAATTTGTATCATAGATTAACGATTTCTAAATCCTTCAGCAATAGCGTAGCGCTTACCATTAAACAGGCTAACCAATTTTTTGAGCCAAAACGGTCGTGATAAGATCATTATCACTCCAAAAAACCCTATCACCAGCATCGCGACAACTTGGTTAAAAGCCCAATAACTTAACCCATAAACAATCAGTGGCAGCATAAACAGTGGAAAACCTACTATAAATTGAGAAGCACCAACACCCTGCCAGTTAAAAGATGAGCCCTTCGAAAGATCGATATATTTATAGTTCCAATTTGCGAAAGAAAGTACAATCAAACTGCTTATTCCAATATTCCAAAGATATAGCATCGCATGAGCGAGTAAAATCTTCCAACCAAAATAGACGTAAGGAGTTGTGAGTAGCAAGGTTACGGTAGAGAACAAGGTAAAAAGCAGGAATTTAGATTTAAAGAAATCTTCTGCCGAAATCTTATTTGCCAGGATGCCGTCGAAGTGGGAGGCCTGCCAGCTAAACATGAACTGTCCATAATTGATAATGAAGATCCCGGTCATGAATAAGCCCGCAAAAATCATCATTGTTTGATCAATTTCCGGACGGGTATAAAACAAAAGCCCATAAAGCATGAAAGCCATGCTCATAATCAGGGTCGATTTTGGTCGTTTGTTTCGAAGGATTAATTTGATTTCTAAAGCAGCTAATTCCCCCGCTATCCCGAAACCTCTTAAAAAGGTGATATCGGTTGTACTTCTTTCTTTTGCGTTGTCTTTCCTTAATTCTTCCAGATACAGATTATTTTTCAGGAACCTGTAATGAAGAAAATACATTAATCCTCCGGTTAATACCGGAAATATCGCCAGATAAGGATATTTCAATATGGCATTGAAAATACTTCTTGAAACGGTTGATATAGAAATTGCATCAAGGTAAATATCGGCAAGTATAATAATGGCGATAGCTAAGAGAAAACCCACCATAAACCAGGCATTCATGTTGATCTTCCGCTTAAGCCACAGACTGAAAAAGTGATTAAATATCATCAATCCAATTATCGAGGTCAGCATTGGAAAAAAACCGGATGCTTCATCATCAAAAACTAAAACCTTAATTAGAAACGGAACGGTTAACAAAAATGGTGAGAGTGTAAAACCGGACCATAAAGACGTTAGCGATAAATAGTTAATAATTTTATTTCGCTTTATAGGTAAGTTCAGATAGGGCTTCACCCGCAACGTGGGCAATTCCTGGAGTTGAAAGCGACTGAGCAAATCGATAAGAAAATAATACAGCAACAGGCTATTGAATGATTCGATCGCATCGCGAGAAGGAAAAACTTTCTCTAAAACTTTATCCAGAAATAGGGATGCAACAAAAAGGTTTGCGAACAGATAAAGCAAGCCCAAGCCGGTAACGATACTGACGGCCATGCTCCTGCCCGTATTTTTGGATCGCCAAAATGCCAACCAATTATGCTGTAAGAAAGCGCGGTTCATGGGGTTGAAGATAGAGTAAAGCTTTAAATATTTCTAATTTAGAAATTATAGTGGAGGGTTGTAACAAGTTGCTAGCAGTTAATTTAGTACGTTCGCTAACATCTCCTAATTTGATCTAAAAATTTAAGCACGGATATATCTTTCTTCAGAATAAAACAGAATTAGTATGTCACACCATGTATTTATAAATATTCTATAAAAGGACGTTTCTTTTTTTTCAAAATTTTCTTAAATATGTACTCATATTTACCGATTGAATCTTAATGAAATTAATTATAATACTATCATTTGCTTGTTTGTTTAGCTTTTGTAATTCAAGGCATACAACCGTTGTTCAGGTTGATAATTTACCTGATACAGGTCGAGTTATTCGACAATGGCAGGTGTTAGGCCCCTTCAAGGCAAAGGATAAAGATTGCCATCTAAACGAAGACAACCTGAAAACCTTCAATTTGAAAGAATCTTCATTGACATTTGACGATTTCAAAAACATCGCCCCAGACACCTCCCTTAAAGATAGCAGCCGCATATCCAACAGGGTTATTGAGTTTCCAAACCAACTTCTTTTAAAGTTTGATCATGGGAAAGGAAATGTTTATGTTGGCTGTATTATACGAAGTGATGAAGATGTAAAATTGCGATTAAATATTGCCACTTATCTGGGCATGAAAGTGTGGCTCAACCAGCGTTTAGTCCCAAACCAGGGTCAATCCAAGCAACAGCTACCTTATTGGCATTACCTTCCGCTGAATCTAAATAAGGGCGATAATTTTTTGTTAATCAAAGTAAATAACAATGCTGACAAAGGATGGGAGCTCTATGCATCCCTTGAAAAAGAAAGTAAAGCCGGAATGTGGCGGCACGCGCAAGCGGTTATCACCACTCACAATCATGATTTTTTAGAATCTGGCCTCATTACCGATAGTGTTTCTAATACTTTAATGGTGAATAATGATTTTGTGCGAGATAACTATCAGCTTAAATTATCGGATGGTACTAAAACACTCTTTCATAAGGCATTTAATCAGCCCTCAAAATGGAAGTTAGATCTGTCTAAATTGAGCGATGGCCTTTATTGGGTTCAATTAAAAAAAGGGAATATCAATCTTAATCAACATATTTTTAAGGGTGATATCATAGAGGCTACCGCGAACTTAATTGAAAGCATTGACCGATTTAATATGTCTTCAGAAATCAGAGCTAATGTAAGTGCCTTAGTTACGCGCTATCATATCATTTTGAAGAAACCGCTTATAGGAGCAACAAAATCCGGGACACGGGGGCGGCAGATAAGAATTATTATCCTTTACAGGCAATTGTTAAATGTTTATGATCAACTAAAAGCAAACAAAAGCCCTTATCATCACAACCCGGGAACCTTTATACGAACTTACACCTCAGAAATAGATAATAGTACGCAGTATTATTTATTACATGTTCCAAGGTCCTACCAAAAAAATAAGCCGCTTCCCATAGTTTTTAATATGGCAACTACTCATAGTGAAAGGAATTATTTACAAAGTATACGTGTGACTAATTCTTTTGTGATACTAAACTATGGGGAGCTTGCCAACAAGTACAATTCTATAGTAGTAGAATTGAATAGTAGGACGATAGATAAACATAATTATAATACCATTGAAGAGACTGATTTTTTTGAAGTGCTGAACTCGGTGAAGAAAGATTACAGTATTGATTCAACCAGACTCTATCTCACTGGCTTTTGCATGGGAAGCTGGGGTGCCCTGAAGTTAGCAGCTAAATATCCTGATAAAATTGCGGCTATTTCGATAAATGCTGCCGCTTCAAGGCATACTGATATTGATAATAAGTGGCTTCAAGGAAATGAACCGCTTAATTACTTAAGAAACTTAACGAATATTCCTATACATCAGGTACATTCGGAGCTAGATCATCATACAAAGATTGGATTGGGGGACATGCTCAACAAAGAGATGAAAAAAAATGGTTTACGGAAGATTACGTATAATAGATTACCTCCAAGCTCTAAATATTTTTATACCGAAGGATTTGAATTCTATGATCAAAGCTTTGAATACTTATGTAAACAGAAGCTAACTGTACCGGCGGAAGTGTATTTTACTACGGGCCAGTTGAAAAATAACAAGGCCTATTGGCTTAGAATAAACGCGATAAATTATCCTAAAGAAGCGAGTATCTATGCAAAAATAAAAGATAATGTTCTTACAGTAAATTCACAAAATCTTAATTCATACACTATAGACTTAGATAAGCTTCCGTATAAAAATGATAAAAATCTGAGAATAATAGAGAATGGAAAAGAAGTTTTCAATGCTCACGCAACAAATGCCAGTATTACACTTGACAATAAAAGCGGCACAAAAGCAAATCTTTCAAAAACCCATGAAATAGAAGGGCCATTAGCGCATGTTTTCACCCGAAAGTTTATTATTGTAACCGGGACCCTTGGAAATGACTTTGAAGATAAAAAGCTAAACAGTATGGCTGATAGTATAGATAGCCTGTGGTCGCGCCGATATCTAGTAACCTGTATCAGAAAGAAAGACTTAGAAATAAAAAAAGAAGATATTCAAAACTCCAATCTTGTGCTTTTAGGCAATGCGGCTTCGAATAGTTATGTTAGAAGCATTATCACAAATATCCCATTAAAGGTTGCCCCAAATTATATTAAAATTGGCAGTAAGGAGATGCTTGGGAATAGTTTAGGCTTTTATATGCTTTACCCCAATCCGCTTAATAAGCAGAAATATATCGCGGTTATCGGGTATAATAATCCCGAGTTTGTTTCGCTCGGCCTTGAACAGTTAAATAGTAAAGAGTTTGCAGATATCTCCAATTATGGATGGTATGATTATAAAATATGGCCTTTGATTAATTCTGGAGAGAATATCGAGAAAGGCTACTTTGAATCAAATTGGAAATAAGGCTTAGATTAATAACATATAATTCATTGACCGAGACTACTAGGCCGGAAGATCATTACGAGAAACACATAATAATCATTCTTTTTTAGAGAAGTGTTACGATTTAATAATGTTTCTGAGATATTAAGGCACCTTGCCCTTAAAACAAGTTTTTTGTATGGAAATATATATTGATTTTTAATCGGGTAGAACACATTAGATGGTCTGGCTAGACAATTGGCTGACAAGTTATGTAACTAATAGCAAAGCCGTAACTTAGCACACTAATTTTACTATCTATACCAATAATTGTTCATTTAATGTGCTTTAATAAAATCCTTTCTATTTCGTTATCTTTTTTCTGCTATGCCGCATTCTCTCAGGTCAATTCTAAATTAACACTACAAAATGCAATTATTTTAGCAAAAAAAAATTCAATTGATTATAAAATTGCAGTTAATATAGCCCAATCCTCTTATTGGAATTACCAAGCATATAAGTCTAGTTTCTTACCTAAGCTTTATCTAAGCGGTACCCTTCCAGACTACTATAGAACTATCAATGAGATAACCCTTCCTGATGGGCAAAATGCTTTTGTAAGTCAAAATGTTGCAAGTTCGAGCGTCGATCTTAATTTGAGCCAGAGTATAAGTTACACAGGTGGAAGCCTTATAATGGGTTCTTCATTGAGAAGGATACAAAACTTCGGAGATTTTACGAAAGTGGCCTATACTTCGGTTCCTTTCACTTTAAGTTATTTGCAAAATAATTTATTTTATAACGACTACAAGTGGCAAAAAAAAATTGAGCCTTTGCGATTACAGGAGGCTCAGAGAGCGTATGTTGAAAGCCTGGAGGAAATATCGTTTAATACAATTGATAAGTATTTCGATCTTTTAAAGGCAGATGTCCAACTTAAATTAGATCAACAGAACCACAAAAACCTAGACACGCTTATAAAAATCACGCAAGCCAGATTTGAGATCGGAACTGTTTCATTGAATGATGTGTTGCAGTCAAAAGTCAGTTTGTTAAATGCAAGAAAGTCGGTATCAAATTCGACATTAGTCCTTCAAATTGCTCAACAAAATTTGACCAGATTTTTAAATCTTGAGAAGGATCATAAATTTGAACTGGAACTCCCAGATTCGATCGTCTTCTTTAATATTGCTTCAGATCTTGCTTTAAAAGAGGCTTCGGAAAATCGTAAATTTAATATTGAATTTAAACGACGACGCTTAGAAGCAGAGCAAGAGGTTGAAAAAGTTAAGGCAAGAGTCGCTCCCAGCCTAAGCCTCAAAGCTAATCTTGGTTTAACTCAAACCGGAAATACTTTAGATCAAACATATGATGATCTTCTACGAAATCAGTCTATCTCTATAGGCTTTTATATTCCTTTAATAGACTGGGGCGTGA
>JANMZB010000178.1:0-8839 GCA_031382725.1 Sphingobacteriaceae bacterium
TCGAAATCTGAGATTGTTATCCCATTGATTCATAACGGTGAGGTAATGGGTGTGCTCGATGTAGATAGCCAGTTTGACTCTTATTTTGACGAAACAGATAAGAGCTTTTTGGAAGAGATTGTTAAACTTCTTTAAATAACATCCTTTGGAGTTATTAGTTGACTTAAGCCTTTGATACTGATTTCTTCGCAGGCTTTTCCGACCTGTTATCTGCAGTTTCCTTTAATTTTTCTACAAGTATTTCAAGGTTAATTGGCTTAGAAATATAGTCATTCATCCCAGCCTGCAAACAAGCTTCACGATCTTCAGGCATGGCATTAGCGGTCATGGCGATTATAACTGGCTGCTTAACATTGCTTTGACGAATATATCTTGATGCTTCTAACCCATCCATTTCCGGCATTTGTACATCCATCAAAATAATGTCGTAATTTTTTTCACCTAGCATATCAACCGCAATCTTTCCGTTTTCAGCCAGATCAATTGTGTAGCCAAGTTTATTTAATACTCGTGTAGCCAGTTTTTGATTGATGAGATTGTCCTCTGCTAACAGTATTTCGAGTGGATGAGCGATAGCAAAATCTTCTGAAAGGATTGATGTTTTCTTCTCAACAGGCGGCTGTGCAGATGGTATAAGCGTATGTTGTTTTAGTGCCGCCTGCACCAAATTAAATAGTTGGGTTTGTTTTACCGGTTTTGTAAGAACGGAATTAAATAGATGAGGATATTTTGATCTTGATTCATCTCCAACAGAACTCAGCAAAATGATTGGAACCTCAGGCAATAAGGCTTTAATTTTTTCGGCAGTACCGATGCCATCCATATAAGGCATTTGCATATCGGTGATAACAAGTTTAAATTCTTTGTCTTCTGCCAGGATGTCCAATGCCCGTTTGCCCGAAAGAGCTAAGACAGGAACCAGTTTCCAGAGCTCTAATTGAGCTTTAAGAATGGAGAGATTGGTTTGATTATCATCGATCACCAAAACTTTCTTCCCATCATTTTCTGAAGTATTGAGGTAAGCGTATTGCTTTTCCGATTGCTGTCCCGCTTTAGTTTTGATGTTGAAGCTGAACGTTGTGCCTTTTCCAACCTCACTATCAACCCAAATTTCACCATCCATTAGTTTGATCAGTCGTTCACTGATAACTAGGCCCAGTCCCGTACCGCCATATTGCCGCGTGGTTGAAGAATCAACCTGAGAGAATGCTTTGAATAAACGCGACAGCTTATCCTTTGGAATCCCAATTCCGCTGTCTTTTACATTAAAGGTAAGTTCCAGACCATCATCAAAAGACCCGGTATGCTTCACTTCGACAAATACTTCGCCAGTATGGGTAAACTTCATGGCGTTGCTTACCAGGTTCAGAAGAATCTGGCGCAAGCGCACACTGTCTCCGAGGATTTGAACAGGTACATTATAATCGATCTGATAAACCAGATCAAGACCCTGAGATGCCGCTTTACTGGCAAAGACATCCATCACCTGCTCGATGCATTGGCGCAGATCAAAGGAATGCTCCTCGAGTTCCATATTACCACTCTCGATTTTAGAGAAATCAAGAATGTCGTTTATAACAGTCAACAAGGCGTCACCACTGGTTTTAATCACGCTTACATAATCCTCCTGCTCAGAATTGAGTGGAGTTTCGGAAAGGAGGGATGCCATACCGATCACTCCGTTCATCGGGGTTCTGATTTCGTGACTCATGGTTGCCAGGAAGACACTTTTAGCCAGATTGGCTTTGTCGGCTTTCTCGCGTTCTTGCTGCAACTCTACGTTGATGGCCTGAAGTTCTTCTGATTGTACTTGTAGCTCTTCAGATTGAGATTGAAGTTCTTCAGACTGGACTTCAAGTTCTTCATTTATAGATTGCAGGTTTTCCGCCTGTGCTTTCAGTTCTTCAGATTGTTGTACAACCTCGGCAGTTCTTAACTCAACCTGGTATTCGAGTTCTTTCTTTTGTTGTTGAACCTGATTGATCCGGTAACGGTAAAAAGCTAGAGCAGATGCCATCATGCTAATAGCTACCAGTGTTCAAAACCACCAGGTAGCCCAGTAGGGCGGTGTAATAATGATTTTAATGGAGGCACCTTTCTCATTCCAAACGCCATCATTGTTAGATGCTTTAACCCGGAAGGTATATTCGCCAGGATCAAGGTTCGTATAGGTTGCTGTTCTTTTACTTCCTACATAATTCCAGTGTTTTTCAAACCCATCCATTTTGTAGGCGTATTGATTGTTTTCGGTAAGAATATAGTTTATTGCCGAAAATTCAAAAGAAAATACAGCCTCCTTATAAGTTAAGGTTATTTCTTTGGTTTCCTGAATGTCGCCTTTTAAAAAAGAATTACTTCCAGGGATTACGGGTTTATTAAATATTTGAAAGTCGGTTATATAAACGGGCGGAATATGTTTATTTGTCTTAATATTAGCGGGGAAAAATGAATTTAAACCATTACTTCCTCCAAAAAACATTTCGCCATTTTTCGCCTTTAAGGCAGAGTTACGCCTAAAGTCTAGGCCTTGAATCCCTTCAGACTTATGGAACTTTTTAATTTCCAATGTTTCAGGGTTAAACCTGAACAGCCCGTTATTGGTGCTAATCCAAAGGCTCCCTTTTTCATCTTCAAGAATACCTTGAATCTCAAGATTTTGTAAATCACTATTCTTAGCAGAATGTGTAAAAACTTTTTTGGCCGGATCAAAAAGATATAGACCCTTTTCACCTGCCCAAATTCTGCCCTTTTTATCACAAAATATTACCCTCGAGCCTAGATTAACATTATTCTTTTTAATGTAATAATTGGAAAATTTGCCTGTTTTATAATTGTATCTATTTATAGCCTTATTGCTGCTAATCCAAAGATTACCTAAATTATCTTCTCCAAAATAACTGATATTTTCCCCTTTAAAATTTGTTTTATTGGTGTCTATCTTACTAAAAGTTTTTGATTTCCTATCAAATAAATTTAAGCCGCCATTATAAGTAGCCACCCAAAAATTTTTGCGCTTATCTTCATACATTGAATTAATGTTAAGCGACTCCTTATTCGTACCTTGAAAGCGAGAAAATGTGGAAGTTTTAGAATCGTACAAATTAAGACCTCCTCCCCAGGTGCCTACCCATATCGCATCGTCTCTGTCTCTTAGTAAACTAATTACAGCATCAGAGCTTAATGTTTTTGAATCTTTAGGATCATTTTTTAAAATTTTAAATGTCTGGTTTGACCTGTTCATTATATTTAAGCCGCCACCGTCGGTTCCAACCAAAATATTCCCTTCTATGTCTTCTGCAAGAGCCCTAATGTCCTTATAGCTTAAGTCATTTTTAGTTTTTCCTGCTTTAAAAAGAACTAATTTCTTAGCTTGAGAACTATACATGTCAACCCCGCCCGCCCGCGTACCTACCCAAAGGTTCCCTTGTATATCAGCATACAAGGCGGAAACAGATTTGTCGGACAAGCTATTAGGATCTTCAGCATCATTTCTATAGTTATAAAACTTATCAGAACTGGGATCATATAAGTCCAACCCACCATTAATTTGGCCCAACCACAGATTATCTTGTTTATCTACCAATAGACACGCATTAGAATTAGAAGAACCGTCAGAGGTTGTGTAATTATTATATACTTTAAATAACTTTTTCGAAAGATTAAGTTTTGTTACACCAAATGAAGTAGAACCAATCCATATATTCCCTTTTTTATCTTCTACTATAGAATGGTATGTAGAATCTCTTAACACTTTTTTATTATCTAGCAAAAAAGGATGATAAGAGAAGGTTTTATAATCAAAAATATTCAGGCCTTTATCAGTTAGCACAAAAAAGTTTCCTTTTGAATCTTCAAAAAGCTTTCTTATTGATCCCAATGCTGAGTGAGGTCCTTTTTTAAAGTTAACGACTTCAGCAAACTTTTTATTCTTATAATTATAAAGAAATAAGGCCTTATCAGAGATAACCAAAAAATTGCCTTTTTTATCAGTATACATTGAATAAATGTAATTGCCTTCAGGTATCCCACATTTATCAGAGGTAAACCTCTCGAAGGTATTGTCAACGTAATTAAATTTATTTAGACCTTTACCGGTACCAACCCATAAATTGCCCTTTTTGTCTTGGTGAATACTGGATATCCAATTCTCAATAATACTTGAACTGTCTCCCAATTTGTTTTTATACGTTTGTACTTTGTAGCCGTCGTACCGGTTTAAGCCCGCGAAAGTCGTAAACCACATATATCCTCTACTATCCTGCAAAATTTGACCAACAGAATTATCTGATAAACCGTTTTCCTTGTTTAAATGTTTAAAATTGAGCTTAGGAGCTTGACTAAATACCTTTATAGAAATTCCCAACAGAAGAAAAAACAATATAAAGAAGTGGCATATTCTTATGCCTCTCAGGTTCGATCGCATATGTTCTTAGATAAATAATTGAATTTCTTATACCCGCAATACTTCTTTAAGTTACATCTTTCGATATTCTTTTGGCGCAGACAACGCTGTAGCACTTAAGGATCAGTTCAAGTGTAAATAGTTGGGTTTTAAATGGTAAGATATCAAAGAGGTGGTTAAGTTCATCAAACCGAATTTCAAATTAAAGTCTAAGCAAATTAAGTCTCAAGCAAAACATATTCATTCAATGGAAGTTAAATTTGCATGAGTAACTTTTTTACTGTATTGATTGATGACAAGCCCACAAGATTTGAGAAGAATCGGATCATTGCCTTAGAACCCTACGAGTTTGGTACAAGGATAATTATGGAAGCTTCACATTTAGAAGAAGAGCCAATAATTTATTTTACTAAGGAATCGCATGAGTTGGTGCTTAAATCTTATTCTTCCTGAATTATAAATTGATCTGTCAACGCATTTCAGTTTATTTGTAGCGTTATAATGCTACAAGCGTTTGAGAGATTATATACTTTTTCTGGATACCGAGGCTTCCGGCTTACCAAAAAAATGGGATCAGCCTTATTCCAATAGTTCAAATTGGCCTTGTGCAGTTCAATTGGCATGGTTAATCTACACGAACGATGGTAAGCTCATAAAGTCCGAAAATCATTTTATTTCTGAAAAGGATATTACGATCGCGCCTTCCGCACAAAAAATCCATAGCATTTCCCCAAATTTTTTGGATCAAAATGGTAAATCGCGACAATCAGTAATGCAATTACTCGCTGATGATTTGATGGAATTTCAGCCGTTGGTGGTAGGTCATTTTATGGAATTCGATTATCATGTAGTTTCTGCTGATTTTTACCGCGCAGGAGTTGATAATCCACTTACTTATTTACCCCGGTTTTGTACCATGCTGGCGAGCTCTTTTTATGTACGCGATCCGTCATTAGACCATTTGCGGCTGGGCGAATTATATGTAATGCTTTTTGATACGAAACTAGATGAGCAGCATAACGCTTACGCGGATGCACACGGTACCGCCATGTGTTTTTTTGAATTGCTTAAAAGAGGTGATATTACAGATCTGAAGATCGAGTCACAGCAAGAAGAACGAAGTTCGAATTCGCAAAAGGACTTTCCCTGGCTTGTTGCCCTTGTGATTATTTTGGTAAGTTCAATTTTAATTTATTTCCTGTTATGAATCAGCGACTGGAATTTTTGAAAACGGTTAGGCCATTTAACCTATTAGCCGATGATGTTCTGCTAGGAATTGTTGATCTGCTTGAAGTGGTAACCTATAATAAAGATGCCATTATTTACCAGCAGGAAGTTACCAAGATGAAAGGCGTCGACCTGATTGTTAAGGGCGAATATGAATCTTTTTTTTACGACAGCTCTCAAAATAAACGTGCTGTTGAAAAACACCATGAAGGTTATTGCTTTGGCGGGATATCTGTTCTGTTAAACGGTAAACGTTCTTTAAAAACTGTTGCGGTTAAAAAAGGAACCGTTGTTTACTTTCTTCCTCGAAAAACTTTCAGAGCCTTATGTAAAGCGTTCGAAGAGTTCTTCAAATATTTCACCGCCGAGTTTGGAAAGCGAATGCAGAACGAAGATTTTGTGCATTTCTTCAAGCGCCCGAACTCTTTCGAAGATAGTTTTATTGCCTCCGATCAATTCTATTCCCGTAAGGTTGAAAGCATTGAATACCGGGAGATTATTTCCTGTACGAATTCTACACCGGTTTTTGAAGCAGCCCGAACAATGGCTGCAAATAAAGTAAGCTGCTTATTTATTAATAATGAGGAGGGAAAAATCATTGGTTTTGTAACCGATATTACGTTGCGTGATAAAATCATTGCCTGCCAGATGGATCCAAGCATTCCCGTTTTGCAGGTGATGGATCAGCCGGTTGTGTCGATCAATCAGCAGGCTTATGTTTATGAAGCGGTTTTGATGATGTTTCAAACTAAAACGCGTTACCTATTGATTGAGAAGGAGGGTAATTACATTGGTTCGATCAGCCGGAATAAACTTTTAAGTGAACTGGCACAATCGCCATTAGTATTTATTCAGTCTGTAAAACAGGCTTTATCTTACCAGGAGCTAAAAAGGAAATGGGAGGTTGTACCCGAGATAGTAACGCAGCTAATTGGGCGTGGCGTTAATCCTGAAATTATTAATCAGGTTATTACCACCATTGCTGATACCATCGCCGTAAAGGTGATCGAAAAAACAATTGCTGAGATTGGCGAGCCGCCGGCGAAGTTTGTATTTATGGTGCTGGGAAGCGAAGGCCGGAAAGAGCAAACCTTAAAAACCGATCAGGATAATGCTATAATCTACGAAGATAAAGCGAATGAACAGCGCGAATTGGTGAGAGAATATTTCCTGAAGTTCGCCGAACTGGTTTCAGAAAGATTAGATCTTATTGGATTTAGTTTTTGCACCGGCGATTTAATGGCCAAAAACCCAAAATGGACGCATTCTTTATCTCATTGGAAACGGAATTACACTAGTTGGATTGATGATTCTGTCCCGGAAACGGTTGTTAATTTTTCTACTTTTTTCGATTGCCGTTTTATTTACGGAGAAAAAGGTATTATGAATGAGCTTCAGGAATTCATTGATGAAAAACTACAGCAGCCATTGGGTGGCTTGTTCTATATCCTCACCCAAAACGCCCTTCAATACGAACCGCCGTTAACCTTTTTTAAAAATATCCGTACGCAGACAGTCGGTAGTCAGGAAGTGTTTGATATTAAAACGGCAATGACACCTATTGTAGATTTGGTACGAGTTTATGCACTTAAAGAGCGAATCTTCAAAGTAAATACTGGCGAGCGGCTAAAAGCGTTGAAGGAAAAAGGAATATTTTCTGAAACAGCATTTAATGAGCTTTCGCACTCTTACTATTTTTTGATGGGGATGCGATTAAAAAGTCAGGCCAGCCAGATTATGTACGATAAAGTAGAGCCCAATAATTACATCGACCTGAATACAATTACTAAAATAGAGCAGGTTACTTTAGTTGAGATCTTTAAAACTATTGTAAACTTTCAGGGAAAAATAAGACTGGAGTTTACAAATACGTTATGGTAATTATGTCGAATATGATTTATCTTCAATTTTTATTAATTTAGTTAATTAAACCCTACCACAGAGCTATGAACTTATTTCGTCTTTTTTTTACGATAATGACTTTTTTTATCGTGAATGAATGCTCTGCTCAGGTGTTTATTTTTGCCAGGGAAGATCGTGCTGATATTATTCAAAATTTTAACGTTGAAGATGGTGGTTCAAAAATTTTAGATCAGATTCGGGAGCGGGAAGGAAAATGGGTAAGCCTGCTCGAAACGGATGCGCCCGGATATGGTGCTGTTTTTTGTGTAGCGAGTTCGGTAGGGGCACATCCTAAATACTTTGTCAGCTATGGTAAAATATCATCTGCTGAAGCAATTGTTGAAGCCCGATCTAAAGCGCAAGATTTTTCCAAAGGAAAATCTTCTGCGGATGTATTTATAATGCGAACCTTCAATAATCAAAACAAGTATCCTTTAAAAAGGACTTCCCAAAAGCCTTAACAAAAACCTTCTTTTACTGTTACCTTAAAAAACTCACGCTATGAATTTCAAACAAATTCAATTCAAAGCCTTTTTGGCGATATTATTTACAACAGGAGCTCTATCTATTTATTCATGCTCTAGCATGAAAAGTACACTCGGTAAACAAGCTAAAGCTACAATTTCGGCTACTAAAGCCACTACGCAGGGAAGCGGATCGATCTCTTTTGTTCAGGATAAGAATGAAGTGGAGATGGAACTTGAATTAAACTTCCCATCTAAAGCCGGACAAACAGTCGCTGTTCATATTCACGAGCATGGCGATTGCGGCAATGAAGGAAACGAAGCGCATGGCCATTGGAATCCCAATAAAAGCGCTCACGGAAAATGGGGTGGTTCTCAATTTCATTTAGGTGATATTGGTAATGTTCAATTAGATGCTAATGGTAAAGGAAAATTGGAATTAGAAACCAGTTTATGGTCTGTTGGCACTGGCGCTGCAAATGACGTGATTGGAAAAGCAATTATGGTTCACGATAAGGCAGATGATTTTACTACCCAGCCAACCGGGAATGCCGGTGCTAGGATTGGGTGTGGAGTGATTCAGTAACTTGGGTAAGTTGGGTAAGTTGGGGGTAATTCATGAATTACCCTTACACCGTTAAAGAAAAAACCTCCGGCTCTAAAGATCGGAGGCTTTTATAAGATATTTTTCATGGATAATCCACTCAGGATAATTCACGAATTATCCCGGTATCACATAAATCATCTGCACACTTCTCTTTACAAACTCCGTTAGCTCTGCACCCGTCAACATTCCTTGCGAAAGCAAAGCCAGATCAAAAGCCTGTTTAGCTAATTGAGCCTG
>JANMZB010000194.1:0-6771 GCA_031382725.1 Sphingobacteriaceae bacterium
GTCCAAATGAATTAACAGCAAAAAGTGTGATTACCATCACCACAGAAAAATAGATAAGATTAGATTTTTTCATTTTAGTAAGTTAAGTTTTATAATTTCTAGTAGGTGTCGTATGAACCTTTAATTGGTACTATAAGAAAATGAAATATTTTTTGAAGGAGATAATTTCATCAGATGATTACGACACATCTGCCTGATTCGATGCCTATGCAGCCTAAATTCGAACAAATGACCGTACTGGGGGGGGGTTAGTCATCGGATGACTTTACACTATAATAGTACTACAACAATCAGGTTTTAGTCATCCGATGACTAACACTATGATATCCAAAGAAGAAAAGCCTGGGCAGAAAGCCCCATAACAGATTGCCGCAAATGCTTTAATGCCGTAGACAATTGATTCTTAACTGTTTGCTCAGATAAACCTAGCTTCTCGGCAATTTCACGATTGCTTAAATGCTCTTCCCTGCTCAAATGATATATCTGCCGCACTTTCGGAGATAGCTCCTGAAGCGACTTTTCGATAGTGTGCTTAAGTTCTTTTGCGGCTATAAATTGTTCAATGCCAGGTTCATATGCCTGGGTGAGTGATTGGATCATTCCGGCATATTCTTCTCTTGTGATATTCTTTCTGATTTTATCAATTATCCGGTAACGGGCAATAGTAAAGAGATAGGTTTTTAAGTTTGAGGTGATAATTAGCTCCTTCCTATCCGACCAGAGTTTCACAAACAAATCGTGAATTAGATCCTGCGCATCTTCAATTGAATACAGTTTTGAAGCAGCAAAACCGGCAAGACCTTCAGCATAACGTTGATAGATTTGGGCGAATGCAGCTTCATTATCTTTTTTTAAAAGATGAATTAGTTCGTTATCGTCTAAGTGTGTCAATTTCTGCATCGCTGGAAAGCGAAGATATTACTAAAATTGGTACGTCATAAATGAAAATGAGGTTGTAACAGATACTAGTTTTTATCGATATTTAGAGAAAACCAGATATTGCCGCAGTTTATGCTGTTTGTTTTTTTATTTACATTTGATAGAAGAACCGGTGGAGATCTGTTATCAGAAACAACTTAATCTTAACTAATTAACATACCTAATCATACCTGAAATCCAATGAAAACTCTAAACTACTTATTGCTCGTATTTTCTCTTATCAGCGTTTTTAGCTGTAAAAAAGATAGTAACGATTTAAATAATCCTGCTGTTGAAGCCTATATCAGACTCCTGAAATCGAATAAATATGAATCTTCAACGCTTCCATCCTTTACTTACAAAGACATTCCTGCGTTATTAAAGTATCGGAACGAGACTCAGCTTATTACCGATTTCCCGCGTAATCCAATATCTTCGATGTACAAATCTGATTGTAAACTAGGCATATATGTGTTGTGGACCATTGAAGCAATCAGAGCTGGATCAATCAATGATAAATCCGGGTATCAACGATTTCCTTCACAAAATCCAATGCTGGCACTCAGAAATGCTGCTACATTAACTTGGGTTTCAGAAAATGTGTCTCATGAGCCCGCAGCAAAAAGCTATTATGATTGGTGGGAGAACAATAAGAACAAAAATTTCGATGACTTTAAAGATGTTGATCCTTTAAAGAATACAGATTATTGGTGGCGGTAAGGGGGGGGTGAAACAGATTTGCAGAGATCTTTAGTGGTACGGCTTTATTTTATTTTGGAGCCGATTCTTTATTTGTTTCTTAGTAATACTAACCATCTGCAATGCCAGCAATAGCTCGGAAAATAAAAGAGGTTGGATCAATTAATCCAACCTCTTTTATCAAATAACAGTGAAAATCTACATCGAGTACCTCAAAGTCAATCCAAAAGTTCTTGGATCGCCGAGCACACCTGCATAGTGACCTGCGTTACCACCTGCCGGCAATAATTGTTCGAAATAATCTTTTTGCAATAAGTTACGGCCCCATACATAGGCAGATAATGCGTTAGTGGCTTTAAATCCAATTCTTCCGTTTACAATACTATAACCATTAATATTTAAAAACGCTGAAGGCGAAGGGCTTGAGGAGAATTTAGATCTGTAGAAACCATCTATCGCTGTAAAGAACTTTGCTTTTTTATGGAAAAAAATAGCGGGGGTTGTAAACTCACCACCAAATGAGCCTGCCCATTTTGAAACACCAGGAAGCAGGCCACCCGAGATATCCTTGAATGCTACCGATAAACCGTCTTTAGTCAAGCCTGTTTCTTCGAGGGGAAGAGGTGCGTTTATAAAACGTACGTATTTAGCATCGGTATACGAACCTGAACCGTAAAATGAAAAGTTCTTATTAAGGCCAAAATTTGCGTCGAACTCTAAACCTTTTACATTCACCTTCTCGGCATTCGCAATGTATCCACGGTTAACACCCAGTTCCGGCGACTGAACATTTGTTTGGTAATCCTTGATGTCTGAGTTGTGGAATGTAATATTCAGAGTCAAGTTACGAACCGGGGTAGATTTAATACCAAGTTCAAAATGCTTAGTATCTTCCGGCTTAATAACAGCCAGATCGGTAGCTGGGGCGCCATTAACGGTTGGTAGTCCTGCTACGTTAACCCCTACAGGTTTAAAACTTGTTGAATAGGTGGCAAAAGCATTAAATCGGTTACCGGGTCTGTATGCGGCAGTAAGGGAGTAAGTGAAATTATTTTCGTCGGCATCAGCTACGTAAGACTGGTTGCTATATATATCAGTTTTCATCTTTTTCAAAGCCGCTTTTTCGCTGTCGTTAAAAGTAGTTTTATCTACATCTAAACCACCTCTGGCAACACGGTCATACTTAACATCCTTTTTATCGTAGTTGATACGAACTCCAGGCAATATGTGAAAGCCCTTAGAAAATTCCCAATCAATGCTGGCAAAAGCTGCGGCACTTTGAGATTTAATAGCAGCATTAGTGTAAATGCCATAACCCTCGAAAAGACCCGGTGTTCTCCACCTTGCATCATTAGCTGTACCGGTTGAGCTTTGAGAAAAACGCCATTGAGCAGAACCAGATTCTTCTGTACCGTTAATCTCAACTTGCTGGTCTAAATAAAACAATCCAACAACACCGCTTAATTTCTCAGAAACCTCTCCGGCATAACGCACTTCCTGCGACCAGTTACTATGCTTTGCCGGGTTTTGAGATTTTGCCAATGCCTGTAACCCTGTAAAGTCACGGTCATTTGATGGGTCCCAGTTCCAGTAGCGATATGAACTGGTAGAGGTCAGCGTACCCGGACCAACTTTTGTCTCAGCATTTAAGGAAAGCCCGCCCAACTCATTACCCGAATTCCATGGAGTATCATGATCTATCTGACGGTCGAAAGCATTCTGACTTGGTAGTGCATAATTAAGATCGGAAATAATCGAACTAAATTGTCTGAAAGCTGGGCGATTTGTTTTTACCACTCCGGCTACTACCTGGGCATATCCGTCGGGTTGTTGCTTTGAAACATCACCTACGAAAGTAATAGAAGTATTCTCAGTAGGTTTAAAAAGCAATTGACCCCGGAAACCAAGGTTATTAATATCATTCGTATATCTCCCGGTGCGCACGTTCTCGATCACACCATTACGTTGTGTACCCGAAAAAGAAAGACGGGCGGCAAACTGCTTACTTAAAGGTCCGGTTACTGAGGCTTTAGCCTGGATAGAGCCATAATTACCAAAACTTGTTTCAAATGTATAATCAGGCGTAAAGCTGGCCTTACGTGTTACGATGTTGAATGCCCCGGCCGTTGTATTTTTACCAAATAATGTGCCCTGTGGCCCACGCAAAACTTCAATACGATCAATATCGATAAAATCCAGCGTTGCTGCAGCCGGTCGTGCATAAAATACGCCGTCTACATAGAATCCTACACCCGGATCAAGACCATCATTGGTAAGACCGAATGGTGAACCAATTCCCCTGATGTTAATACCGGTATTTCTTGGATTCGAGGTATACATCTGAACAGACGGAATCATCTCTTTTACCCTGGTTACGTTAAACGCGCCAGACTCTTCAATCTTAGCTCCCCCAACTACCGAAATCGGGATCGGCACATCCTGCAATACTTCAGAACGGCGTCTGGATGTTACCACGATCTCCTGCAGAAGTGAATTATCTATCAGGGTTAGTTGTACAGGAGCATCGTCGAATTTTAAAATCTGGAAATCCTGGGGTTTGTAACCCACGAATGTAGCCCTTAAATAAAACGGCGTTTCTATGTTTACCGTTAATTGGAAATTTCCGATAGAATCTGTGGTGGTAGAAATTGTAGTACCTCTTACCACTACATTAGCACCAGGTAAAGGCACTCCCTGCCCATCTTTTACCACACCCGTAACCAGGTGCTGGGCGAAAGAAACGCTGGCCAATACCATAAGTGCCGACAGGAAAAATAATGTCTTTTTTGTTTGACGAAATAACTTTCTTAAAGATGCTGAGACTATAAATTGTGTACCCGGCGTGTCAGAATTTAGCATGTTTTTTTTAATTTAATTAATAGTTAAGCAGGCATCCAACCTGGTTTTTAGATTTAGTTGGAAGAATTACTGTTGCAACTCTTTATTCATTTTAAATTTTATATCATATTCATTACCAAGCGTATTATTGCTTGTCAATTCTGTAATTGATAAGGCAAATCTAAACAAACTATATAATCTACCAAATATGTAGACTAAATAGTTTAAAAAAATTTATGCTATCCTATTCTTCAGATTTATAGGCTTATTGTAGTTGAAAAAAAGCACAATCATCTCAGTATCTCAGCATATTTTTTAAATCGTCGTGGAATGAGAATGGAAAATTTAAACATAAAGTGGTCGCAATACTCCCCTATTGCAAGTCAAAAATATTGTTTGTAACTATGTTCATTAATTTTTAACATCACCTCTTTGTCTCATATCTCACATCATTCCTCATGAAATCTCTCAAAATCGAAATTAAATGGGCAATCATTTTTGCAATAGCTGTACTTATTTGGATGCTGTTAGAAAAGCTTACCGGACTTCATAATGAACACATAGACAAACACGCCGTCTATACCAACTTCTTCGCAATCCCAGCCATTGCGATTTATGTACTGGCACTTCTCGACAAGCGTAAAAACTTTTATAATGGCGTAATGACTTATAAGGAGGGCTTTATTACGGGCCTAATAATTACCGCAATCGTAACTTTTTTAAGCCCTTTAACACAATATATTACCTCGACCATTATTACACCCAACTATTTTCCTAATGCGATTAAATATGCTGTTGTAAAAGGCGAAATGCCCCAAGAAGCTGCTGAAAATTATTTTAACCTTAAAAATTATATAATTCAAGGACTTATTGGGGCAGTAGCGATGGGGATTTTGACAACGGCGATTGTTGCGATTTTTACAACACGAAAGCGCAGGAGTTAATCAAACGCACTAATTCGTTCAAGACAAACAATAAAATCATCCTGCTTTATATTTACGCTCTTGCAATGACTCAGATGGATAAACTCATAGTTTTTACTTAAATCCAGAAGAGTACTGTTTTTAATCTGAAATTTTCCGCTGCACTCGGTTTTCCCTTCAGGACTGTAACGTGTAATTTCAAAAGTTGAAGTTTCTTCCTCGGTAATGTAGAACCATGAACCGGCACCTTCTCCCGCAAGCCATTGGCTGTTTACAGGTATACACTCGGGTATTGCAGGTGCTGATAACGTAGATTTCAACCAGTTGTCTTTTACCATTAAAACTGTTATTGCGGAAATATTGAAGCCCCTTTGTATATTTTTCTTTTACCCAGGCTCAAGACGTTTCCAATTGGAGTTGGGCTGATTGTAAAAGGAAAAAAAATCTTTATTATATCTATTAAAGGCGGCATGCCAGACAAGACGATAGTTCTTACAAACCGCGAACAATTTGTACCGGATAAAACAAATGGACCATACTTCCATGGGCTGATTTCCTGCATCTTTTTTGCTTCAGCGAAAGCTTTTTCGAATGATATTTTGCAGTATGACCCATACAAGGGACCTACTCCATGACATGCAGAGTTATTGAATAATTCATCAAGTACTTGTTCAAAATTTTCAATGCAATTTTCGCTTGAGATGATTGCTTTAGTTGCCATTTTAAGATCATGGTCGGTTTCAGCATCTCTCACTCTTCCATGTCCAAACGGAGCATGGTACCTGCCGAAATCAAAATAATAACACATTCCCGTTTTGGTTTCCACTAAAACTACGGCTGCATGCCCAACTTTATAGTAATGGTTTTTGCTAAGTTTAAGATTATGCAAAATCCCATCATACCATGCGCCCCCCTGTTTACAATATGTTTGGGGCCATGCTAAAGCTATCGCGAATCCGGTGTACATGTTTTTATGTGATGTCTATTTCAGTTTTAATCTGATCCGATAAGTCAAAATAAAAAAACTTCGAATTATGTTCATCGATTCTCACTTGGGAAATACTGACGGTTTGTATTCCATTATCCCGTTTCATCATCACATTGCTGCTGCAATTCCCGGTGTGTTTAGCGGTATGAAAATTTAAAATATTCGAATCGTCAACATCGCTGTACTTTTTCAACCAGTTATTAAACCATTCGATTCGTTGGATTCTGTCCGCTTTTGAATAAAGTGTTGCCGACGACCAAATTTTTGGTGTACCGTTATCGGGGATATTGAGGTGTTTTGATATTCCATCCCAAATTAATTCTGTAATTCGGGTTCTTCCTTTGAATTCAATAAGCAGTAATGTGAATGGTTCTACTCCGGTGAGGTCTATCTTCTCAAGAAAAT
>JANMZB010000210.1:0-16236 GCA_031382725.1 Sphingobacteriaceae bacterium
AAACTGCTTAGGCTGATCAATGACTCGAAGGACGCAAGCACGTCGAACGCCTCAGGAACTAACTCTCGGTTTTTCTTTTTCCAGTCTTCTATCGCGATTAACTGGCGGATATCCCAGGCCATAATTCCGTTCACTATCATCCCTAAAAATATATTCAAGCGATATTCTAATCGGCCAACGAGTACGGATAAAATCTTAAGTTCGGAGGAAAATTTATTTTGTTGCGTACTCTTTAATTGCTCAAATAATCCGAGGCAGTAAGGCGATTGCCAATCCTTCTTTTCAATATCACGGAAAGCATCCGAATAAGAGGCTAATGTTTTTCCCACCCGGCTCAGCAACGCATCAGTTCTATTAACAATTAATTGCTTACTGATTACAAGGATAGCATTTATCAATGCTATTAAGCCAAGCGGGATGCTTAAAACCGGAACATACCAAGCTCCTAATGCTAAAATCAAAAACACAAATGGGACTACCCGTATATAGTTTCTTAACAGGTTCCCTGCCACATTATCCTCCTGCCGGAAATAGGCAAAAAGACTGTTCATTTCTGATACATGCGAGGCCTTCGCGAAAAGCAGTAATGCTTTAACTTGCTGAACCCAATCTAAATCCGCAGATAATTCTTTAACAGATTGTTGCCTTTGCAGGATATCTTTTTCGGAAGCAGCTTTGCTAAACCATTCAAACAGTTTTTGTTTACCCATCGGGCTGGCGCATCGATTCGCGAGATTGTACAAGGATGCTTTGCCGAAAATATCAAGATCCGAACTGTAGTTATGATTATCGTCTACGTAATCCGAGCCATCATAATAAATATTTTGCTGATGGCTGATACTGGTAAGCTCGTTTTCATTAACCTCTTTCAGAGCGGTGAAAAAAGATTTTTTCTGATCGTATCGCCCCTGCTGTTTAACCAGAAAAGCAAAACCAACCACAACAAATAGAAAAGCGAATTCGGTTAGCCATATTAGTTCGTAAGCGAGCGTTTTATAAATGATAAATCCTCCTATCAGGATAAAAAACAGGCGGGCAAATGAAAAAATGTTTACAAGCTTTTCATATCGCTTAATTTGCAAATCGGATGCAGAAACTTGATCCTGATAGTAATCGATAATGGGCTTGTTCATGAGTTTAAGATTAATGCTTTGATTTTATGTTACAATCCGGCCGCAAGAATAAGCCGGATAGAATTAGTCTTTTATGCCTTTTACATTCAGCATTATTTCTGTGGTGTGAGGAATACCTAGCGTACTACCCGGTTTGATTACAAGGAAGCGTTGAAGATAAACATCTGTTACTGCCTGTCGTATTTTCCGTTGCGGAGCTTCGAAATCTGGTTCGATACAAGCAAACCGGCCAACAGTCATTTTACCTGTAGTATCTACCAAAGAAGTAAAACTATACGCAAAGTCTTTGTACGCTTTATGGATAACTACATTATATTCCGGATATAAATATTCATCAGAAGGGCTATAATTAATATCGCCCTTTTTAAGCTTTCGCTTGATAACCGTAATCTCTTTTACCTTACTTTTTAATTCGACGGGCTGGGTTGCAGATAAGATACTGTCGGGTGTTTTAGCGTTTAAGTTGGCCCGTTCTATTAAATGCCTCACGTAAAGTGTATCTTTTCTTTTTGGCCTTTTAAGAAGCGCTGCATCTGTTTTTAAGTGATTTTTGATGTAATCTTCCGAATAAAACCGCATGTAAACGGTAGACAACTCTCTGTTAACTTTTTGAGATTGAACCCTGAGAAGTTGCAAAACCAAACTGTCTTTGCTTACATGAATAAGCCTTAACCACTCGCGGGCAAAATTCATCTTTCCGGCGTAGTCGTTGTAAATAGGATAATAGATATACTTTTTTTCGAAAGGGCTGTAGATCTTCACCGAATCTCCCGGAAGGAAATATAAGTTCCATTCGGGCTTTTGCTGGAAACCCTGGTTGCTGAAACTCAATCCTGTATCAAACTCACGGCGAACTTCAATGAATTTGATTCCTTCAACGGCTTTGAAATAGGGAGACTTAAGCGTTGGCTTCGACTTGTTTGAAGAGTTACTGCAAGCGTTAACGGCAAGTATCACGAATACTATTAAGCCCACGGCAAACTTTGTGAATCTAAACATCGCCCCTAATTAAGTAATTCTTATCTGCCCTGCCTAATATTTGTTTTAGAACGCCCTCAAATCTTTAATTATACGATGGGGAATTGTAATTTAGCCATATGCTTAACGAAAACCTGGACCCAAACGCCGAGCGTCTTTCTTCTTCAGAACGGGAAATAGAAAAAGTGCTTCGCCCGCAGGTTTTTGAAGATTTTACCGGTCAGCATAAGATTTTGGAGAACCTGAGAATCTTTGTGCAGGCGGCTAAACTTCGTGGAGAAGCATTGGATCATGTGCTTTTGCATGGCCCTCCGGGATTAGGAAAAACCACTCTTTCGAATATTATTGCCAATGAAATGGGCGTCGGAATTAAGATTACCTCTGGCCCTGTACTCGACAAGCCCGGTGATTTAGCCGGACTTCTAACCAACCTCGAAACCGGCGATATTCTGTTTATTGATGAGATTCATCGATTAAGTCCGCTTGTAGAAGAATACCTGTATTCGGCGATGGAGGATTTTAAAATCGACATTATGATCGAAACCGGACCCAATGCGCGTTCGGTACAAATCTCCTTAAACCCTTTCACACTAATTGGTGCAACAACCCGATCGGGCTTACTTACGGCACCTCTTAGGGCACGTTTTGGCATCAACTCCCGACTGCAATATTACGATGCCAAGCTTTTAACAACCATTGTTCTTCGCTCCTCTTCAATTCTAAACACCGCAATCAGCGATGAAGGAGCTTATGAAATTGCAAGAAGAAGTCGCGGTACACCGCGGATTGCCAATGCCTTATTACGACGCACCAGAGACTTCGCCCAGATAAAAGGAAACGGAAGCATTGACACTGAAATAGCTAATTATGCTTTGAATGCTCTTAACGTAGATGAACACGGCTTGGATGAAATGGACAACCGGATACTGGTAGCAATTATTGACAAATTTAAGGGCGGACCTGTTGGATTAAAGACTATTGCCACTGCCGTGGGAGAAGATGAAGGTACGATTGAGGAGGTTTATGAGCCGTTTTTGATTCAGGAAGGTTTTTTAATGAGAACTTCGAGGGGTAGGGAGGTTACTGATTTGGCTTATAAGCATTTGGGGAGGCTGAGGCCTGGGGGGGCGCAGACGTTGTTTTAGAAGATTAAAGGCGGATCACAGATCTGTGATATTAGTTCGGATTACGAAATCCGATCAGCCAAAGATGACTGCTTTTTAGTGGAATAATTCAATGTTATGTTTGGTTGAGATGCTTAGGCGTTTGCACCTGCTCCCTTTTTTTCAAGGGGAGCTGTCCGCAGGACTGAGGGGTTACTCGTTTTGGATAATGGAGCACATTGATACGGCTATAGGTTGTTTAACATGCTTTACCACCCCTTAATCCCCTCCTTGAAAAAAGGAGGGGAGGATAGTGCCTTAGGAAAGCTTTCCCACGCCTTGGTTCGTGTAACCACATACCAATAAATCATTTCATTAATTAATCAAAGTATTTTACTTTTCCATTACGGATTCAAATACCTTCCAGCAAAAGCGGAAATCATATATTGAACCGGGTAAAATTTATTTTGGACCGCAACTATTTCAACCTGCGGTTGGTGTTGTCAACCTACCGCTTTTACCCTCAAAAGTTAAAAAAGGCACATTGAATACCCTTACTGATTTAAGTGTTCCGCAGGATCACTTAAACCTCATCTTTGAATTAAGGACTCTGTCCGGAAAAGACCCTACCACCTCTAATTCGCCATTCCGGCGAACTTCACACATCATCATTTTACTCTCCTTAAATTTCCTTAAATTTGAGAATAGAATAATAAATATGCGAACCTTAAATGTCTCTATATCTGATAGTGAGTATGATAAGTTTGGTTTAAAGAACGAAAAACTGACTTTTACTGATTTTATTGAGCTTGTTAGTAAAGAATTGACACGCCAAAATTTGAATAAGTGTATAGAGCTTGCTGAAAAATACGGTATGTCTAAAATGACAATGGACGAGATAACAAATGAGGTAAGATCCGTAAGGAAAAATGCAAAAAATCGTAATTGATACCAATGTAATTGTCTCTGCTCTTATTCAACGCAGTTTCCCATATCACATTATTAACGGGCTATTCATCGAAAACAAAATACAACTATGTGTTTCGGACGAATTGTTGGCAGAGTATTTTGAAGTTTTGGCAAGACCCAAATTCTCCAAGTTTCATGATTTTTTAATTCGAGCAGAAGCTTTACTTGTGGAAATTGAAGCTAAGGCGACTAAATATGCTCCAACTATTAAACTTGACCTTATTCCTGATGCTGATGACAATATGATCTTAGAACTTGCTGATGAATGTTTAGCAGATTTTGTGATTACTGGTAACTCGAATGACTTTACATTTCCAATCTATAAGAATACCAAAATCGTCTCTCCTAAAGAATATTGGGACTCGTATCAGCCCGACTAAATGCACTTCAAACAACCTTATGCTTAAATAGTATCAAGGCCCCCGGGACGGAATCTCGTATCTCCCTTACTGATTTTATACTGAGTTCTTAAACCAATATATTTCAAGTTACCTCCCATCCCAACGTTACAGCCATGTCAAAAAACCAAAAACAGCTTAAAGTAGTAACCATACCCCCTATATTGTTATTGGACTATAATCAACAACAATATGCATTATTTAATAATCGGGGGGTCCAGCGGTATAGGGGAACAGTTGGCAATGCAGCTTTCCCAGTCGGGCAATGAGGTAATAGCAACTTATAAAAAAAACAAACCTACTATTGAAATGCCCAATGTAAGTTTTCATCATTTGGATGTTTTTGAGGAAAACCTTTCTTTAGACTTTTTACCGGACGAAATAGCCGGATTAGTTTACTGCCCCGGCAGTATTAACCTCAAGCCCTTCGATCGAATTAAACCCAGCGATTTTGAAACGGATTACCAGCTTCAGGTAATCGGAGCCATAAAGGTTATTCAATCAGTCTTGCCGAGATTAAGGAAATCAGAAAATGCTTCAATCGTTTTATTTTCTACGGTTGCTGTACAAACCGGCTTACCTTACCATACCCAGGTTGCCGCTTCAAAGGGTGCAATTGAAGGGCTCACAAAAGCTTTGGCAGCCGAGTATGCTCCTAAAATAAGGGTGAACTGCATTGCCCCTTCGTTAACCGATACTCCCTTAGCCGCTTCCTTTCTAAACAATGAACAGAAAAGAGAAGCCAATGCTTTACGTCATCCTTTAAAAAGAATTGGCACTGCGGAAGACATCGCAAACATGGCCGCCTTTTTACTTTCTCCTCAAGCAAACTGGATAACCGGACAAATTTTACATGTAGATGGAGGTATGTCCTCACTGAAGAGTTAGCATTTATCGTATATCCTGTAAAAAAATAAATGATGGATACGTTTCTTAGCGCTCGTTGGGAAGATTTAATCATGGCCAATTATGAGGTTGATCCTGAGGTATTGAAGCCATACTTGCCACATGGTGTTGATCTGGATCTTTACGGAGACAAAACTTATGTGAGCCTGGTCGGATTTCTATTTAAAAAAACAAGTCTGTTTAATATCCCCATTCCCTTTTTAGGAACGTTTGAGGAAATCAATCTGCGCTTTTATGTAAAGAGAGTTGAAGGCGATTCGGTAAAGAGAGGCGTGGTTTTTATCAATGAAACCGTTCCGTATAAACCGGTGGCATGGCTTGCTAACAAATTATACAAAGAGCATTACATCGCTATCCCTACAAAAAGTTCAATAGTCAAATCCGGTTCTACCAAAAACATCAACTATCAATGGAAAATAAATAAGGAATGGAATCACATTTCTGTAAACGCTTCCGCGAAAAGGGAGCAAATGTTACCGGATAGTATAGAAGAATTCATCTTCGAACATTACTATGGATACACGAGAATTAATAATCAGCTTTCGCAGGAATACAAAGTAAATCATCCCAGATGGGAGGTGAATAAAGTGACGGACTATTCTATCCATTGCGACTTCAAATCAATGTATGGAAACGATTTTTCCTTCCTGAATAATCACCAACCGGATTCGGTTATTCTCGCAGAGGGTTCGCCCGTTACTGTCGACTGGAAAAGAACTTCATTCTAATATTTTAAGATGGAGAATCTTTTTCTGAGAATTGAAATGGCTAAAAAGCATGGATCATATGATTTTAAATAAAGACGACATAGAGCAATTGGACCAAGGTTATAGAAGGTCTTTTATCAATTCCCTGGCAGGATTTCGGCAGGCTGTTTTGGTTGGTACCAAATCCGCCCAAGGCAGTACAAACCTGGCAATATTCAATTCGCTGATACACTTAGGTGCTAACCCTGCCCTATTCGGATTAATCAACCGGCCGGACAGTGTGCAGAGAGATACCTTGCAAAACATTCTCGACACAAAGGAATATACTTTAAACTATATCCGGTCTTCTGAATACAAAAAAGCGCATCAAACATCAGCCCGGTACGACAAAGGCATTTCAGAATTCGAGAAGGTTGGGTTTAATGAGTTTTATCATCCGGACTGTTATGCGCCCTTTGTAGAAAACGCGGTAGTAAAAATTGCCATGAAGTTTGAAGACAAGATTCTAATCCCGTTAAATGGCACCATCCTTATTGTGGGCAGTGTTATGCAGGTGGACATAGATGGTTCGTTGGTTGGCCCGGATGGATTTGTTGCTTTATCAGACGCAGATGTTTTGATCAGCCAGGGGCTGGATGCTTATTTCGTATCCACAGCCATTGGCCGACTGACTTATGCAAAACCATAATTAAAATCTCGACTTGAAAACAATAAAGAAGGGGTTATTACCCCAAAAAACATGTATTGTATGTAACAGGCCATTCACCTGGCGTAAAAAATGGGAGAAGGTTTGGATTGAAGTAAAATATTGCAGTGATAAATGCAGAATGAAATAAACCTTAAGATAAGCAGATCAGGTATCGTTTTTACTTGCGGTTTTTATTGTCACCATACCGCGGTAACTGAAGAATTGCAATGGTACGGTGAAAACACCGACCATAGGCGAAATAGCGGCAGAACCCTATCTGAATTAGTTAAGCACTATAACTTATACGTTTCAAAAAATTTGTTTTTGAATAATGTATCCGGATCGTACTTCTTCTTTAGTCTGAAGAACTCTTTTGCTTTCGGATAAGCTTGGAACATTTGTTGCCGGGATGCATGAAGGCGATAGGGTAAATAATAGGTTCCGTTAAGAGCCAACGTAACCGATATTAGTTTCTGAGTCAAAGCTTTCATCTGCTGCTCCGATTTGTTATCTTTCCGTTGATTAAATAACATTACAAAGCCGAAAACTTCACCTCGGGCATAAGAGAGAAAACTACTGCTATCGTTCTTTACATTCCTTACAGTAATATTTAGCAAATCAACTTTATAGCCAGGAATAATTTTTTTTGCTTTTGTGATGAAGGATGTTATGGAATCTGGCGGAATAAAATATTCCTGCAAAATATCTGTGTATGCTGTATCGCTATTTTGAAAAACCTCTACAGCTTCATTAAGTAACTTATTTCTTGTAAACTTCCTACCGTTAACAAATTTAGTGGAAAGCTTTTCCAATTTCCAACGTAAGTTCTTCCCATACTCGCTGTTTGCCGAAGCGCGAAAAATTGTTCGCCTTAATATCGGAAAGGTATTTTCTAATTTAAGTTGTGCTGTAGTCTCCTTATTAGAAGTATAAACAGATAGAATAGCCTCTTCCATAAAGTTATCCGGATTTACATTTATTCGCCCATAGGCTAAACCCACGTTGGGATCCTTTAACTGCTTCCTAAATTCATTAAGGTAGTTTTTACTTTCAAAAATATGTGTATGTGCTATATAAGTTTTATTATCGATTACCCTCAATTTCAAGTCCAATATCACCCCAAACAGTCCATACCCTCCAAGCACTAAAGAAAATAACTGACTGTTCTTATTTCTGCTACATGTAAGGACTTCTCCTATGGAGTTGATAAGACGAAAAGATTCTACAGTTGATGCTACTGGAGGCGAATTAGGTTGCCAACCGTGGCAATTGGCGCTTACAGAACCTCCGACCGAAAACGAATTATTTGATTGCATAACGGCAACAGACTTTCTGTACTTATCTAAGTATGGAATAATGTGCGCCCACAAAGCTCCTGACCCAACCGTTAGTAAATTTCTTTTTGAATCGAAATTTATATATCGAATTCCGGTCATGTCGAGAACTATTCCATCACGATAAACGGTGTGCCCACCCATTGTATGTTTTGCGCCAGCAATAGAGATGGCCTTTCCCTCACGGTTTGCAAGTTTTATTAATGCGATAATTTGTTTCGCTGCCGAATCGATATTCGAAGTTGCTTTAACTATCGTATCTACTTTAATCGCATTTAATCCACTTGCATCCAGAACAAGCCGGGACTTTTCTTTAATTACAAAGTTTTTGTCGCTTAAATAAGAATAAAGTAAGAACCCGATAGGCCGTAATAGAAACAACAATAAAACAAAAACGCATATCTTAAAGATTCTTAGAAAGGAGACTTTTCGAAGCATTGAATACTATTTTTCACCTGCGGTTGGTGTTGTCACCATACCGCAATATGTTGTACTAAGAAGAAAACAATAGCACGGTAAATCCATAAGCAAATTCCCTAAGAGCTAACCTCCTAAACCTCCCCCCTCGATACCTCATACAACTCATACCAATCCTGCCTATCCAGCTCAATATCAAAAGCTGCAGCTATATTCCTGATTCGATTTTCATCAGTCGTTCCTATTAACGGAATTGCGCCAAGTCTAACAAGCCAGGCCACCGCTAAAGACTCAATATCGGCATTGTATTTCGGACTAATTTCTTCAAGCTTCTTACGAACTTTCACGGCAATACCGTCTGTGCCGTTTGCAATTCTTCCTTCGGCAAGTGGCGCAGACACCAAGGGATGCATATAACGCTGTTTGATATAATCCATTTGGCCATTTTCCAAGGCCGAAGTGTTTAACAAATTAAGCTCGATGTGATTGGTAACAATTGGCTTTTTTAAATATGAAGCAAGTAACTGATGCTGAAAAACCGAGAAATTTGAAACCCCAATATTTTTAATCTTACCCGATTCCTTCAATTGCTCAAGCGTAAAAGCGGTTTCTTCAAGATCAGATATCGGGTCAAGCTGATTAAGTAAAAAGATATCGATATAATCAGTTTTTAATCTGCGAAGCGAATTGTCTACGCTTTTCAAAATATGCTCTCTTGAAGTATTATAGTGTTTAACTCTTATGGTAGGATCTGAAGCATGTGGAAGTAACAATCCACATTTTGTGAACAAAACCACATCCTCCCTTTTAAAAGATTTCTTACTAAGCGCTTCGCCAAAAAGTGCTTCGCATTGATAAGACCCGTAGATATCAGCGTGGTCGAACGTATTAATACCCAGCTCAAGGCAAAGGTTGATAATATGCTCCATCGTTACCGATGTGTCTTTCACTCCATCCCAACGGTAAAAACCATAAACCGCCGGTGATACTTTAGGTCCTGAATCGCTTAAATAAATCTTCTCCATAATATTGTTCATGCAATTATCGCATTAAATGCGACAGCATAAAAATAATTAACAATTTAAGTTTTTGGGGAATGAATTCCATTAGCCGGTTTAATAGTTGATATATTTACTTATTCAATCTCGTAAATGATTTTTGATTTCCGTTTAAAAGTATTTCACACCGTTGCGGAGAAGTTGAGTTTCACAAAAGCAGCTTCAGAACTATTCATTTCGCAGCCTGCCGTTACCAAGCATATTCATGAGTTGGAGCAGCAGTTGGCTACGGCACTATTCAAAAGAAATGGTAACAATATTTCGCTAACCCCTGCCGGGGATATTTTGCATCGCTATTCTCAAAAGATTTTTGAAACTTATATCGCCCTTGAGGCTGAGCTGGCACAACTTAGTGATGTAAGTGGCGGTAATTTAAGAATTGGTGCCAGTACAACGATCGCTCAGAATATCCTGCCAAGAATCCTCGCATTATTTAAAAAAACATACCCTACTATTTCTTTCACTTTTGTTCAGGGCAATACAGATTCCATCACTTTACAACTTATCGCCGAAAAGCTTGACATAGCGCTTGTTGAAGGCAACTCGCATTTCCCGCAAGTGGCTTACGAGCCTTTTTTGAAAGATGAAATTGTGTTAGTTGCCCGGGCAAATAGTAAGCTGGCAAAACTGGCCGAAATTGAACCGTGTCAGTTAACTGATATTCCGTTGGTATTACGAGAACAAGGTTCAGGAACATTGGAAGTGGTTTTCAAAGCGCTTACTCAGGCTAAAGTGAATACTAAAGATTTGAAAGTGGAAACACATTTTCAGAGCAGCGGAAGCATCAAACAGTATTTGCTTCACGCAGAAGCGGCGGCATTCTTATCCATTCAATCGGTACTTAAAGAATTAAAATATAACGAACTAAGTATTATTGAAATTAAGGATCTGGATATCTTCAGAACCTTTCAATTCATCCAACTTCACGGCAACAACTCCAAGCTCGTCGAATTATTCAAACGGTTCTGTAAAGCCCATAACCAAAAGTAATACTGCATTACCTTTTGTGATTGGCGGGCGACATTTATAAGCCACACCTTTGTTTCATAAACTTATCATTATGGAACATATCACAACAGACATTTGTATTATCGGCGCAGGCCCGGTTGGCCTCTTTGCAGTATTTGAAGCTGGCCTGCTAAAAATGCGCTGTCACCTGATTGATGTTTTACCGCAAGTTGGCGGACAGCTTTCAGAAATATATCCTCAAAAACCTATTTATGATATTCCCGGCTTTCCGGTAATTAACGCGCAAGATTTAGTGAATGGTTTAATGGATCAGATCGCACCATTCAATCCCACAATTTCTTTAGGCGAACGTGTTGATAAACTGGAGCGGCTGGATGACGGATCGTTCATTGTGCGTACAAATGAAAATACGGAAGTACATAGTAAAGTAGTGGTAATTGCCGGTGGCTTGGGATGCTTTGAGCCCAGAAAACCTGCCATTGAAGGTTTGGAGCAGTTTGAAGGAAAGGGCGTCTCTTATATGGTTAGAAACCCGGAACTATACCGCGACAAAAAAATCGTGCTATCTGGTGGCGGCGACTCTGCGCTCGACTGGACCATTTTTCTTTCTGAGATCGCATCTGAAGTTACTTTGGTGCATCGCGGCGATACCTTTAGAGGAGCACCTGATTCTGCCGAAAAAGTATTTGAGCTGGCTAAAAACGGAAAGATCAATCTGATACTGCAATCTCATATCACAGCTATCCACGGAAACGGGCATATCAAAGAAATCACCTTACAGGGAAAAAATAATGAAATCCACAATCTGGAAACAGATTATTTGATTCCACTATTTGGCTTAACTCCTAAACTCGGACCAATTGCCGAATGGGGCTTAAATATTGATAAATCGGCCATCGAAGTAAACACCACCGATTATTCTACAAACATCGATGGTATTTATGCGATCGGCGATATCAACACTTATCCTGGTAAGTTGAAATTGATTTTATGCGGATTTCATGAAGCAGCGTTGATGGCTCAGAGTGCTTTCAAACACGTCTATCCCGATCAGAAATTAAGTTTTAAATACACAACCGTTTACGGAGTAAACACTTTTTAAAATGATAAACATTAAAGTTGAAGACCTAACAGGCGATGTTCAAAATATAGAAGTACCCGAGGGAATTAATCTCAACCTAATGGAGACCCTTAAGGCTTACGAATACGAAATGCGCGCCACATGCGGCGGTATGGCACTTTGCTCTGATTGCCATTGCGAAGTTTTGGAGGGCTGGGAGAATTTACCTGAAGCGCAGGAGCAGGAGTTAATCACCCTCGACTCACGACCTGATGCTACCTTTAAAAGCCGTTTAGCTTGCCAGATAAAAATAGCAGGCGAAATAGACGGTCTTTCTATCAGGCTAATGGGTGAAGGTGATGCTTAAAAGCAGGTGCGGAATTGCTCTTTAAGTCTAAGCTTTGCAATTATTTCCGGTCTTTCACTCTAATAACTAATTTCAAGGCCGACCACATTTCATCAACAGCACAAACCTTCACGTCTACGAGTCCATTGCTAAGCGCTATACTTCGAACAATATCCTCAGTCAAATCTGTTGGCATTTTTGAAGATTTCTTATACCAGGAAACCCATATCATCCCGTTACTCTCAATCTCATTTCGTAATTGAAGAATTTCTCGTTGGAGGGTTACGGCGTCATTAATGAAATAATGTATTAAATCCTTCTTTATTTGAGGATCTTTTATTTCTTTAATGTCGGTCGGGAAATCATCAAAAAGAGTATAATAATAAGTGGGTAGATTGATCAGTTTTATTTTCAAGCCCGATTTTATACCGAGCTTTTTTGCTAAAGGTGTTCCTGAGTATCCTGCCGTTTTCATGGGATTTAAATATATAGTGTTCCAAAAACTTCACAAACCTGCTGCAGCTTATTGTGAATTTGCGCTAAATTATAGATGTCCTATTAAACCTCAATCATCTGATGTCCGGTTAGTTGAGGTATTGTAAACTCAAGCCGCCCGTTTACCGATGCTGCAGGAATTGTAATATTTTCAGGCACCAATTTAACCGCTTTTGCATTACTGTTTATATTCAACGATACGGCAACATTTTGCAGTGGTATAACATCTTCAATTACATCAAAGTCGGTACCTCTCCTTTCGGGGATGAACTGTAGTAAATGCAAAACTTTTCTATTCTGAGACTTTTGATGATTTAAGAAAGCTAACAGGCTGCTGGGTGCTTTCGGTGTAGATACCAACGGCTGCGGAAGCAACACCTTAAGAGCGTTTAATATTAACTGCTTACACCACCTTGGTGCGTTCTTGTTATACTGAGCAAAAATTGGGTGCATAAAATAAATCACTTTGCCGTTTTGCGTAACCGCAGGATACCCCGGTTTCCCGGTTGATGGCGTGTGTTTATGCGAATTAAAATGTTCCCAGGTACGGTTAAAATAGGGAACGTTTGTTTTAAGCAAAGTCTTTGCGGAAGTTGGTTTAATCTCCAGCCCCTTCATATACATTACCAGTTCGGTTTCAGGTAAGTCTTCGCCCATGGCACCGCCTTTCAGGTTTATAAAATCAGGACTAAAAGGGGCATCTCCTACTAAGCTTACTCCCCACTCGTTTAACTCGAATTTGTTTTTGGCAGTATTCAAGCCCGACTTATAGCTTGCTATAATTGCTCCGCCTTTGGCAAGATAAGTTGAGATTTTTTTCTTCAAATCAGCATCAACGGTAATGAGGTCGGGCATGATTAAAACTTTGTAAGATGAAATGTCTGATTTCGAATCGACCACATCAAACTGGTGCTTGCCCTCTTGTAGTATTCTAATCGCTCCCATCATTTGTTCGGGTGTTCTGGGCTGGCCTTCAGCAAATTCCTCTGCACTAAATACACCTATGTCTGTAACCGCCGTTGCACCTACGCACCATGGTTCCTTTTGCTCTACCTGATTATATACCGAGCCTATCAGATCATAAGTTGCTTCATCCAGTTTACCTGTTGGATGCAACTGATCGCCGACTGAACATTTAGCATTCAAAGCGAGCATGGTAAAACACTCAAACTCCAGCGCAGCTTTATTTTTTAAGGAATGGAAATCGCCCCAGGAAGTGTGAAACTTGCCGGTCATCCCCATAATCTCTTTCCCTAAGTTTCGCGCATATCGGGCTGTCAACGGGAAGTGTAAATATCCCCATCCGCCGGAAGGCAAAGACTCTAATTCCAGATGTGTGTAGCTGGGTAAACTTGGTCTGATATTTGGCCCTACATGTCCGCCGTTAAAAAATATAGCACAGTTTTTATCCAGTTTCCTGATGAAAGCTGCCATGTCGTCTTTAAATTCCCTAATAGCAGATTCATAGAACTTAAATCGCACTGCTTCATTGGATGCATCAAGACCCAGCTTTTGAATCGCTGCAATACTTTCCCTGTTAGCGTTAGCATAAACGTGATGTATGTCGAGAAACAAGCCATCAACGGGAACTTTTTCGAATAGTTCGGCAACGTGTGCCTTTAAAAAATCCCGATACGGAGTGAGAATACACAAATGCTCGTAAAATCCGGCATCGAACCTTCCTACATTCGATCCTAAAGGCCTGTCACTTTCATCGCGTATCAACCATTCGGGATGCTGATTTGCAGAAAACTCATCCCATTGAATGGTGGTATAAACCGGTACCCTGATGTTCAATTTATGACAAGCTTCAATCTGCTCTTTTAGAAGATTTCTGTTTAGATGAGGATGTCGCCTTTCGGGGAATTTAGAAGTATCATAATAAATATACCCGTGGTGGCATCGTCCGAAAGCTGTAACGGAATTGACGTGTGCTTTTTTGAGGCGTGAAGCAAACTCTTGCGGATCGAATTGGGTAGCAATATCCTTAATTAATCCACTGGTGTGATAGTCTAAGTGAATTTGTCGGGATCCCAGGATGAGGTCGTTCTCGAAATTTGAAACCTCTAAAGGTGATGCTATAATGCGGTTTACAATACTATCGGCAAAAAGCAAACCTGCCCCGGCAAGGGTTGATTTTTTAAGAAAATCTCTTCTCCTCAACATACAAGAATTTATTAAATGGGTAAAGTTATAAATGGAAAGTTTGAAGCCTTTCAGCTTATGCTAAAATATAAATTCTTGTGCAGAAAGGCGAGATATTAAATCAGGGAATTACGCTGTTATTTTGCTGAGGTTTTTGAACTCTACAATACGCATAATGAGATCGAAAGGTATTGGTTTACTCAAAGGAAATTGAACCGAACCCTTACCCTGTTTAAATTGAGACAACTCTTGGGTAAAGAATTCATGCCCTTGAGGAGTAGCATAAAAGCCGATATGATTTTTATAACCTGCAAAATATACAAGTGGCTTGCCCTTGCATTTATATGCCGGAATGCCATAACTGATACTTTCAACAGCCTCGGGTGCGGTTTGGAGAATTATGTGCCGGATATTTTTTAAGATTTCCTGTACTTGAGTCGGGAATGCCTGGATATAATCGTCTACATTTTCGAAAACGGTTTTCATGAACTTAGATAAGGTAAATAAGCACTTATGATTTGCAATAATAAGACTGCAACCAACTAATTGATTATTATCATTAATTTCTTTTCCTAATGAAACGAGCCGGAGACCCCGCCCATATTTCAAATTCAGGTATAGACTTATTTACCAGTGAGCCTGCTCCAATAACAGCCCCAGAACCTATGGTTACTCCTTTTAAAATTATTGATTTGGAACCAATCCACACATCATCACCTATTATTATTTCTTTGCTTATTACAGGCTTAGAATTCATATTATATCCTAAGCCTGTTTGATGTTCCATATCTGCAAAAGTTGTATTACTCGCAATCAAACAATTATTTCCAATTATAATTTTGTCGTCGCTATTAAACTCACAACAGCGCCCTATAAATACACGATCACCTATTTTTATAATATTAGTTTCAGAAAACGGGCGACCAATTCTAAAGTCGACGCCGTCTTGAATAATACATTTATTTCCAATAAAAACACTGCTTGGCCATTCACAAGTAATCCTGCCTAACTTGACACCATTTTTAATATTTAAACCAAGTATTTTATAACGAGCCTTACGAATAGTTGAACCAAATTTTCGATACCTGGCGAGCATTATTGAAAGAAAACTTTGTTGCATATAAATTTTTGAAACTAGAAACCAATATACATAATAACCTTACAGTATAACAAGGGAACTATAGCCTGAGAGAACATTATGGAAATTGAATAGATGTATTGACGAGGAAATTAATAGTTCCGTTTAACTCTTCAGATCAAACAAAATAGTATTTTATTGTTATAGAATAGATTTATTAAATCCTAATTTAGTGTTATTACGTAAGTTTATTATAACTCAAATCGATGCACGTTTTAAAACAAGAACAACTATTACCGATAAGTCTGGAACAGGCTTGGGATTTTTTCGCCACACCGAAAAACCTTAATGAAGTAACGCCTGCAGATCTTACATTTCAAATCACTTCTGCTTTGCCGGAGCGTATGTACGAGGGATTGATGATTACTTATAAAATCAAACCCATGTTTAAC
>JANMZB010000232.1:0-7096 GCA_031382725.1 Sphingobacteriaceae bacterium
GGGATACTGGCTATATAACAAAAAAAAAGAGGACGCCTTTTTGAGACGCCCTCTTTTATGATAAAACTTCAACCTCTTGAAATTGATATTTCAAAGCATCTGATAAAGCCTGGCATGCAACATAGTCTTCTTTCGCTTCAAGCGATATTAAAGCCTTTTCTACCATTTTTACCCGACCGTTTTTTATGTCAGTATCAGCACCAATCCTAAATACGATATAGTGGTTTGTTTCTCTTATATCTTTAATGTTCATCATAACCTCCTGTGTGCTTTTTTTACGAGAGTAGAATACAAATGGTTATTGAAAAGTCAAATTATAATGTAGTGTGAATGAGATTGGTAGGATAATTGTTGTTGTTTCTAATAATAAAACAAATTTATTTTCTAAATGTATTTAATTTATAATCTATAAACCAGATGAGGCGAGTATTAGTATGTGATGATGATCTTGATATTGTAGATATACTTGATTATATATTGACGGATTCCGGATGGGAAGTTCACACAAGTTATACGGTAGATAATATCATTGATAAAGTTGAAAATGCTCAACCGTCGGTGATTATTATGGATAATTGGATTCCGGGTGTTGGGGGTATTCAAGCAACCCAAACCTTAAAGAACCATCCCAAATTTAAAAGTATTCCGGTAGTTTATTTAACAGCAAATAATGATATCGAAAGTCTTGCTGAAGAAGCCGGAGCAGATTTAGCTTTACCCAAGCCATTCGATTTAGATGTTTTAGCCAAAGTTGTTGAGAAGGCATATCGCTTAAAAATTGCTTGAGAAGATCAGACGATCTGATTAGATTACAGCTATTTAGACCTTAACTATTTACCGGGCTTTTCGTATCAAATCTTTTAAAGTACTTGATTCGAAAATGTTAAATGTAATCATCAGGGTAGCGGAGCCGGAAGATGCCGCGTCTGTTGCTTGTTTTAGTAGAAAAACCTTCTACGAAAATTACAGTGAACATAATTCCCAAAAGGATATTAAAAAGTTTTTTGCTAATGAGTTTTCGGTAGCGAGCTTAATTGCCGAAGTTGACCGGAGGCAGAATGTTATTTTAATGGCTTATAACCTATACACACTGGTAGGTTATGCGGTGTTAAAAGAAACCCCAAATCCACCCGAAATAAAGTCGGCAATAAAATCTATCGAAGTTTCGCGTATTTATGTAGACGACCCCTTCAAACGTAGCGGCGTAGGTAACGCATTAATGAAAGAATGTATTTACTATGCCAGATCAAAGAATAAGGAAAACCTGTGGCTTGGTGTGTGGCACGAGAATGCGGGCGCTATAGATTTTTTTTCAAAATGGGGATTCTCGATAATTGGCTCTAAAATATTTTTATTGGGAGATAATCCACATATTAATTGGGTGATGAAGAAGGATCTTTTAGAATAACATTACTCATCGTTATCAATTCCCTCATTATCAAGTAATAGTTTTTCGCCTGTAAGGGCCAAATATTTATTTTGCAATTGATGAACCGAATCTATTACTACTGCAACTTCAGATGTTTCCAGGAAGCCGCTTTCTGAATCTGAATGTTTAAATCTGACAAAGTTCTTTGTATCCACCCAAACATTAGTTTCATTATTAGCCATGGTAAAACCTAACTTCTCCAGCCATTCCTCACTTATTTCTAAGGGGAGTATTTCATCAAACTTTATCCTGAAATGGTAACCCTGGCGGGGAATAAGCATTTCTCCGATTATGCTGGAGTGCTGAATGTCGGTCAGAAATAAAACGCCCTCTTCATTCTCCCTCGGACTGATCTTAATCAGATTGCCTAGTTTTAAATCCTGTATATCCATCTACTCAATTTACGATTTATTTTATTCAAGCAGTTCTGTGGTAACATTTTTTGCTTTTCTAATAATATCATTCTGTAAAATAAAGTTTACGCCAAACTATACAATTCTTCCCTTTGCTGCTTAACTACATCGCTGTTGATGTATTCATCATAAGTCATCAACTTATCAATAACTCCGCCCGGTGTAATTTCAACGATACGATTTGCTACCGTTTCCGTAAGTTCATGATCTCGGGAAGTGAACAAAATAACTCCTCTAAAATCTTTCATTCCGTTATTAAGCGCAGTAATCGATTCGAGGTCGAGGTGATTGGTAGGTTCATCAAATAAAAGTACGTTGGCTTGTTGAAGCATCATGCGGGAGAACATGCAGCGCATTTTTTCTCCTCCTGATAAAACCGAGCATTTCTTTAAAACCTCCTCTCCGGAGAATAGCATCCGGCCAAGGAAACCTCTGATGAACTGTTCATCTTTATCTGCCAAAGAAAATTCTCTTAACCAATCGACTAAGTTTTCGTCTTTAGCTTGAAAATAAGCCGAATTATCATTCGGTATGTCAGCAATGTTTATTGTAACTCCCCATTTAAAATCGCCTTTGAAATCTGCATCACGGCCAGCCAATACATCATAGAAAGCAGATGTTGCTAGACTATTTTCCGAAAGGATAGCAATCTTATCGCCTTTATTTACCATCAGGTTGATGTTCGAAAATAGAAGCTCTCCGTTTGCTTCTTTTCTCAATCCATTAATTTGCAGTATTTGATCGCCGGCTTCTCTGCCCTGATGATTAAATAAAATAGCAGGATATTTTCTGTTTGATGGCTTAATTTCTTCCAGATTGATTTTATCCAAAGCCTTTTTACGACTAGTTGCTTGTTTTGATTTTGAAGCATTTGCACTAAAGCGGCGTATAAATTCCTGAAGCTCTTTAACCTTATCCTCCAATTTTTTATTCTGATCTGATCGCTGGCGCGAAGCTAACTGGCTCGATTCGTACCAGAAAGTATAGTTACCAGTATAGATCGTGATCTTGCTGAAATCGATATCTACCACATGTGTACAAACTGTATCTAAAAAGTGTCTATCATGGGATACAACCAGGATAATACCTTCATAACTTGCCAGGAAATCTTCAAGCCATGCAATGGTTTGTATGTCAAGATCGTTGGTTGGCTCATCGAGTAAAAGGATATCCGGTTTACCGAAAAGTGCCTGCGCTAACAAAACCCTAACCTTCTGATTTCCATCAAGCTCTTTAAGTAATTTATAATGTGATTCTTCTTTAATTCCAAGGTTACTAAGCATGGTAGCTGCGTTATTCTCCGCATTCCATCCATCCATTTCAGCAAATACATTTTCAAGTTCACCAGCACGTTCGCCATCTTTTTCGGTGAAATCTTCTTTTGCGTACAAAGCATCTTTCTCTTTCATCACGCTAAATAGCTCCTTATGGCCTTGCAATACAGTTTCAATAACCGGGTATTCATCAAAAGCATAATGATTTTGTGAAAGTACAGCCATCCGTTCGCCGGGAGTAAAACTTACTGAACCGCTGCTTGGATCAATCTCTGCTGAAAGGATTTTTAAGAAAGTTGATTTACCTGCTCCGTTCGCGCCGATAACACCGTAGCAATTGCCGGGAGTAAACTTTAAGTTAACTTCTTCAAAAAGAGTACGTTTTCCGTAGCGAAGAGATAGATTTGATACTGTAATCATGCTTTTAAATTGAGGTGCAAAAATAAGGAATCAGATCAGGAATATAACCCGGGGAATGGATTTATTTTTCAATCGGGTTTCCTATCTCCTATCTCAAATCTTTTAACAAAAAATATAGCATTGGCATAATATCTGTATAACATTCATCAGCTAGTTTGCAACAAACAATAGTACGCTGAGATAAACCCTATCAGCTTATTGTTCAACATATATTTCATCTACCTGTGAAAGAGAAAAGCGCCCATTGTGGCGCTTTTCTCTTTTAAAATCTATATTAAGAACTACATGAAAGCATAGAGCAACCCGCTTTTTGACTAGCCCAATCAGGCCGTTTTACTAAAAACTCTTCGTTGGATTCTGAATAAGGTGTTTTAATTGCCTTTTGCAGTTTTTGGAAGAGGGCAGTCTCGCCACGCTCAAGTTCTTCGATGGCTTGATGTAGTAAATAGTTTCTCAGTATAAATGAAGGATTGTTTTCCTTCATTAGCTGTTGCGATTCCTCTTTTGAACAAGTGTTTTCTTTTAGTCGCGAAGAATAAGCCTTCATTAAATCAAAGAGCTCTTTCCTTACAGATGGTGTTGGCTGATTATAAAAGCTGTCTTCAAAATGATCCATAATAGCTGATTCCGAATCCAGATCAATTTTCATTTTACCGAGAAGCTGATAAAAGATGGTCATATCGGGCTTGAGTGCTGCAAGCGTTTTCTCAAAGCTATCGACTAGTGGAATGTCGTTTTCGTTTACACGATCAAGACCTAACTTTCTACCCATCATCGCATAATACTTTGACCAAAAAATATCTTCATAGCTTTCAACCGCTTCAATCAGTTTACTTTGATCGGTAACAAGTGGTGCTATTGCGTTTGCCAGGCAGCCAAGATTCCAGTATCCTATCGAGGCCTGTTTACTAAAAGCATAACGACGGCCAGGCAAATCGGTGGTGTTGGGTGTAAAATCCGGATCATAGTCATCGAGAAAAGAAAACGGCCCATAATCTATTGTTAAACCAAGTATCGACATATTATCCGTGTTCATTACGCCATGCACAAAACCAACCCTAAGCCATTTACCATTAAGCCCGCCGTTTTCTCTGCAACTTCTGCTATCCAGCTGATGATTTTATTTTCTCCCGAAAGGTGTGGATAATGGTGTTCGATGGTCCAGTCGCAAAGCTTTTTTAGATTTTCAATTTCATTGGTCGCTGCAAATATTTCAAAGTTTCCAAAGCGTAAGAAGCTGGGGGCAACACGCATCACAATGGCTCCCGATTCATACTCAGCATTGCCATTGTAAAACATATCTCTTAAAACATTGTCGCCGGTCGCAACAAGGCTCAATGCTCTTGTTGTTGGCACACCGAGGTAAAACATTGCTTCACTCATTAAGTATTCTCGCACAGATGATCGTAGTACGGCCCGGCCATCCGCTCTCCTGGAATATGCTGTTGGCCCGGCTCCTTTCATTTGCAATTCCCAGCTTTTGCCATCATTATCCCATTCTCCAAGCGTAATCGCCCGGCCATCACCTAACTGGCCAGCCCAGTTTCCAAATTGGTGACCTCCATAGCGAGCTGCGTAAGGGTACATTGTTGGCGTAATCAGGTTGCCAGCAAGAATGTCAATTTCTGATTGGTTAGATGGTGGCTGAATATTTAACTGCTTTGCTAAATCATCAGACCAGGCTAAAAGAACCGGCTTCCTGACAGGTGTGGGTATTGCTTTGCTATAAAACACATCCGGTGTTTGCCGGGGCTGAACGCTGCCGCTTTCATCTCCAGCGAAAGCCGAAATGAAATCGTTTTTATATATTTTTTCTTTAAGGCTGATCATGGAAGATAGGGGTATGGAAGGTGCATTTGAAAACTGTTGATTGTCACCAGTTACAAGCGAAATTAATTAGAGAAGTTTAAAAATAATGCAAAGCTGTTAGTCGTTTTTGATTTTTCAGCTGAAGCATAACCACCCTCGGGGTTTTGGGAGCCATTATTATTGTAAAGGCTATATTATTGAATTTTTCTTTTTGTCGCTACAATTTGATTGAGAGTTCCAAATGCCCGCCTAAACCTAATTCGACAATTTTTTTAAGGGTGGAAAAGCGAACTTCTTTAATATTATTTTCAATTTTAGATATGTAAGATTTGGTAGTGCCCACCTTTTCGGCTAATTGCTCCTGAGTTAATCCTTTTTCCAGTCTCGCCTCGTGAATTAGTGCTCCGATTTTAAAGTTTTGATATCCGGTTTCTAGTTCATCACGTTTCGCCGTTCCCACTTTTCCGAAATGTTTATCTTTAAACTGGTCGAGCGTAATGGTGTTATTTTTCGCTTTCATATTCCTTTTTTATTTTAAGTGCCTTTTCAATTTCTTTTTTCGGTGTCTTTTGCGTTTTTTTCTGAAACCCATTTACCAGAATAATTAATTGCCCTTGGTCAAAAAAGCAAAAGATTCGAAATATATCACTACCATGTTGTACCCGAATCTCGAAAAGCCCATCGGTATTTTCTATATGCTTAAGATATATTTCCGGAACTCGCTGATGTTCTTCTATCAGGTCTAAGGTCCAAACAATTTTAGTTTTTACTTTATCCCGTAGACCTGCAAAGAAATCATCAAAGTATTCCTGTAAAATATAATGGTTCTGAATTTCTTCCTTTGAGTCACTCAACAAAGATAAGGAAGTTTCACTAAAGTGAAATATATTTATTCGGATCGGTAGTGTCTTAACCTGGCAAAACCTTTTCCCCATCAAAAATCAAAGGTACAGAAAGTAATGCCCTAAACTCTTTATATCCGGACTTGCCGGGACGATAAGCATGCAGAAACATTAAGTCTTCGCCATTTAATCCTTTCACCACTGAAGGGTGGCCTAGTGCCCACCATTCAGTATTAGATTGTAAAAAGGGCTTCTCCATTTTTACAAATGGTCCTAATGGAGATTTTGAAACAGCAGCACCTATTCCATATTTATCTGTTGAGAAATCGTTACCTGCATAAAACAGGTAATAGTTATTGTTGTGCTGTGTAATCCACATTCCCTCTACTAAATGAGCCTCCCATTCAAGATTATTTTCAATGATTTTTGTCCGTTCACAAATAAGTGTAGTTCCATCCGCAGATAATTCTTGCGCGTACATTGGTGTTTTCATATTATTTAATATGAGTTGAATTTGCTCTTTCAGCGATGGAACCATATTTAATGCCAAAGTTTGCAAGCGGTTATAATACAATGTAAAATCTGCAATGATCGCTTCTATCGAAACCTGAATAGCAAGAAAGCGCTCCATCGGCTGGAGTTTACTTATCCATGGCCAAATCGTGTGAATAAAGATCATCGTGTTTTGATCTTCAATCTTATCAAAGAGTGTGGTTATAAATTGCGGATGATGATGTAAAAAATCAATTAATAACCCCGGCCAAACATCATTATTATCTTCTTTCCAGTAGAGATACGAAGTACCGGTATCTGTTACAAAAATATGCGGATCGATCACATTGCCTTTTATTAGAGGTTGGTCCATCGCCTTAAAAGGACCTTCAGGTTGCGAAGATTTTGCCAGACCGA
>JANMZB010000240.1:0-1091 GCA_031382725.1 Sphingobacteriaceae bacterium
GTCAAGTATCTGTAGATTAGTATCTTACTTGTACAGGGGGGCGACCTATAAAAGAACGCGTTCAACTTCGAAAATCTGCAGTACACAATCAACCTACTGATAAAATCATTTACATGGAAATATTTGCACAGGTTCGGATGCTAGTGAATAAATATTATTTTGTAGAGATTTTTTTATACTTGAAAAGGCCTTCTATTTCACTTTCCAATGTGCCAATCGGCATAAGTAGAGTACATTGAGGTAGAAAGGTACGTACATTTCACTAAATACTGTGAAAAAAATCAAATCGCTTGTCTTACTCTATTGCTATTGCTATTTTTTCTTCGGATCTAATAGCTGATCAAAATTACTTTAACAAAACAATCAACAGATAGAATTGGAAGAGGTTGGGGAAGCGAATTTTCCTGGTCTGGTATTCCTATCAATATATTCAAGTTCTAGTAGGACAGGGTACACGATGGGTCGAGTCAGTGCATCAACGAGGAGATGCCAATCAAAATTAGCAAAACATCGTTATTCAATCAAACTAAAGAAAATATGGCAGTCAAGATTGGAAGAGTTTGACTCTTTTGATATTAGTAATCCAAAAGGGCGGTCCAGAACGTTAGACGAGAACAAAATGGTCATTCAATCTATAAAAATGTTGATGTCGGTGTACATGGACATGGTTGATCAAAATCTAATGTCAATATATGATATCTCGTGGACATTCATTGATGAAAAGGATGCCAAGTATATGGGAGTACGCAGACAACATGTAACAGAGCTCAGAAATCTAATTTTCGAAGATGGCGATGTTCTTCTGTTTGGAGAAAATAAAGGTGAGTTGTCAGTGCGAGGAGCTGGGTCTCCAAGCTATGATTCCAAGAGGTTTCTTAGCAAGCAAGATGTTCTGGCTCTTGTGGCGGAAGTCGACCGTCATCACCATAAAGGTAAAACAATAACAAACCAGCTTATGAGAAACTTTGTTAGGGCTGAGTTTGGTATCGAAATCTGCAAAAAACCATGGGACGTTACTTCGGACTGCTTGGTTTGACATGGCAGCCGATTAAAACAAAGAAACGAAATACTGGTGCATATCGAATGGATGC
>JANMZB010000314.1:0-4925 GCA_031382725.1 Sphingobacteriaceae bacterium
TTTGATATTTCTGTAAATGCATCTAAAGTTCGGTTCACATCAACAATTGTATGTGTAGCAGTTGGAATTAAACGTAACATAAATAAGCCTTTAGGAATAACCGGATAAATTACTAACGTGCAGAATATTTTATAATTTTCTCTTAAATCCCTTACTACCGAAGTAGCTTCATCAAAGTCACCTTTCAAAAAAACGGGAGTAACCATTGTGTTAGTTATTCCAAGGTCAAAACCTCTATTTTTTAAACCATCCTGTAAGCTGGCTGATATTTCCCAAAGCTTTTTACGCAATTCTGGCTTGCTTTTTAATAAATCTAAACGTTTCCTTAAACCTAAGACCATTGGCATGGATAAAGATTTCGCAAAAATTTGAGAACGCATATTGTAAAGTAAGTAATTAATGATTTTTTCAGTTGAAGCGATAAATGCACCGAATCCAGCCATTGACTTGGTAAACGTCCCAAAGTGAATATCAACACCATCAATACAGTCTTGAGCTTCGGGTGTACCAGCACCAGTTTTACCCATTGTGCCAAAACCATGTGCATCATCAACCAGCAAACGAAATTTGAATCTTTCTTTTAACTTAATTATTTCCTTTAGTTTTCCTTGGTCACCCGACATTCCAAATATTCCTTCCGTAATTACTAATATCGCACCCGTAGTATTAGCCAATTTAGTGGCTCGCATTAGTTGCTTTTCCAGACTAATTATATCATTATGTTGATAAACAAAGCGTTTACCTGTATGTAAGCGGACACCATCAATGATACAAGCATGGCACTCTATATCATAAACAATTATATCATGACGATTCACTAATGCATCAATCATTGATAACATTCCTTGATAACCATAGTTCAATAAAATAGCTTTTTGCTTACTTACAAACTCTGCTAAATCCTTTTCAAAATTTTCATGATGACTTGAATTGCCTGATAACATTCTTGCTCCCATAGGATAAGCCATGCCGTAATCGGCAGCAGCTTTTGAATCTGTTTGACGGATTTCAGGGTCGTTTGCAAAACCGAGGTAGTTGTTTAAACTCCAGACTAAATGAGTTTCACCTTCAAATTTCATGTAAGCTTCAATCTCTCCTTCAAGTTTCGGAAAAGTATGATAACCGTGCGCCATACTTTGGTGCTGACCAAGTGGGCTCATATTATTTAAAACTTTATCAAATAAATCCAGCATATAAATGAAATTTTAATTTTTCAAATATTTGATTTCTAATGCTATATATTTAAGAAGCTTCGAGGTAACTATGGATTAAATCTTTACCCAAACAGGTTAAATACATAATATATAAATGGCATCACTGAATGTTAGTAGATTTAAATCCAGTGATGATATTAATTAGTCAAATAGCAGCAGATGTAAAAGAGTGTATATCACCTTTTAGTTTTTGCAATTGGTCATAAAAAGAACCAGAAATTCTACTTAAATAACCTCTTTCAGATTCCATTTTGAAATCTATTGCCGTTAATTCAAACTCACATCCCTTTTCATTCAGAGTAAGCAAGAACCTACCATTTAATACTTTATTTGGTTTTAATTGTTTAAGTGTAAAACGTCCTGAATTACCATCTTCAAAATAAAAGTGATATTCGATGTCTTTTAAATCGTTAAGAAACGGGGATTGTAATTCTTTCTTGTAATCTTCAAAGTCTTTCATAGTACATGAGTTTTAGTATAGTTTTAATATAATAATATTCCATGAACCTTCCAGATTCATGGTCTACCTGTCATGAAAATTAGAATGTATATAATAGAGATAATTTAGCCCGATACGCATTGTATTGATTTACTGCTTCGGTAAGTTCTCTTTTCGCTTTGGTATATTCAGGTATCAACGTGATTTCTGAATCGTCACCATCATCGGAAAATATTTCATTATCAATTTTTTCATAAGCAATCCTTTTTTGGGTTGCAATTGATTCAAGCCTCTTTAATTCAAGAGCTTCTTGTTCAGGTAGAATAGGCATTATGATAGGTTTTAATGTTTAAAAAGATAGCGTGGAACTAAAGCATCATTCGACAACAAGGTACTGGTATACCCACAATCCAAACAAAGCAATAGCCCACGCTGTAGCGTGAGCGTATTAAACTTTGTTCTTGGATTGCATTGAAATTACCAGTTTCTGTTGCCAAGAACTTAGCTATACGCTAACAAATATTTATCTCAAATATATTAATATTTAATATATCCCAACCTCTCTTAAACAGAGCATTAACAACGAATAAGTATTCGGCACTTGATGTATCGGGTTTACCTCTTGCTTGCTCTAATACGGTAAAATTTAATTGCTATTTTTTTTAGTTTTATTTAGGTTTGAATATGCCTATCATCACAATAAAACACGAGGGAAAAGTTTATCAGAGAAATATTTATAAAAAACAGGGCTTTTATTGTATGTATTCCAAAGGTGTTGAATACATGTTTGCAAAAGATATTCATAGAATGAATACCTACTGTGGGTGGCATATTGTTAACGATACAAATCTACCAGACTTCTTTATGTACCTAATTTCGATAGAACTTGAAAAGCTATTAAAAGTTAAGTGAAACTTTTAGAATAAAAAAGGGTTGAACAATAAAGTTCAACCCTACATCTACCTATGAAAAACGTCCTTTTGGGAAGGACATTCAAATATACAAACTTATTTCCTTTAAAATTCGGGTATTTCTAAAAGGGTATTATCAATATACACACCTAAATCTTTCAAATAAATCTCTGTAATTGATGGCGAACTATGCCCACACATTTTCATTATGTTTTCAGTTCTCCATTTAGCTTTAGTGTATCGTCTTACAACCGAAGTATGCTTGAAACTATATAAATCGTAACCAAAGGCTGTTAAATCTTCAAACTTTTTATTCTTATCTTCTTTATCAATCTTGACACCTTTCATCAAATTGATTACCCTATTGTAAGGAGTATTCTCACCTACGGGAGTTGAACCAATAATATTTGTAGTACTTCCAGTGAGGTAATAAGTAGGTGGATATTTTTCTATTTCAAGTGCTTTAAGCGCACTCAAAAGTTGTGGTTCAATATCAAGTAGTCTATCCTTCTTGTTTTTTCCAATATGCTTAGGGATAAGTAATTTTTTATTGTCAAGGTCAATATACTTTAACTGCAATAATCTTATCTCTTTAGGTCGGGCGCAAGTATTGAGCATAAAAGTTGAAAAAAAATATGCATACTTATCATATTTTAACATCCTGTTTCTAAGTTCTTCAAAATGTTCATCGGTAAATACAGTATGTGTTTTTTCAGATTCTTTGGTAAGAGATATTTTATCTAACTGTACCATTGGTGTTGAAGTAATGTATTTTTCCTTCACCAAATAATTGAAAAAGTTAGTTAAAGCCCTTTTACAAGCCCGGTAAGTTGAATCACTCCAATCAACTTTAATAACCTTCCCCGTTTTATCCTTCCATACTTTAACTACATTTTTAAAAAATAGGTTTAAATCTTTGGATTCTATTTTGTTTACCTTAGTGTTTGGGTAGCATTGAATAAGATAGTTTATTTTTGAAGCATAGGTTTGAATGCTTTTCTTTTTTGTGCCTATATCACGATGGTGTTGTTCAAAAAGTTCTTTAGCTTCCTCAATAGTAATTGATATGGTATTTTTTCTCAATTCTTCATTTGCTTCTTCATCAAATGGCGACCAGCCAGCTTTTAACTGGTTATGATAAGCAATAACTAAGACAGAAGCTTCGTATTCTCTTTCCTTAATATCTTTTATCCTGTTTAGATTGCTTTTTTTTCTAACTTGTTGAACCTTTTTTGTTAGAGAATTGAAAGCGTAAAACTCAATATACCATCCAGCTTTAGCCTTTTTGAGAATAGGTTTAGTAAAGGTTTTTTCCATAATACAAATCTACTTATTCAGCACTAATTTCAGCACTGTTTAATAAGTTGATGTTGTAATTTGCTGAAAAACAATGTATTAATTTTATGCGATTAGTATCCGATATTCTCCACCAAGTTATAGACCATTATAAATGACTGAAAGTAACTTTCAAACTCAAACAGAGATTCCCCTAAACGATGAACGCCAAACTTTACTGGCATGGGTATTAGCTAAGAAATTTGCAGCTTCAATTGGTATTTTACTTTTCTTAGAGTTAGTTTATTTTATGTTAACAGCTAACTCTCCCTTAGAGATTACGGTGATTTGCATTATTGCCTTTTCCCTTGTAATTAATGTTCCCACCATTTATCACTTTTACAAAACCTCGGAGTAAACGTTAAAATATTTTCAATTAAGGACACGATCTTGTATAATTAAGTATACGATCAGCTTAATTTTTAAAAAAATTATCCATTCATAACTCGCTTTATTTTGTTGGCACTTAATTTGAATATAGTATTTCAAATTTACTTATATGAACAAGCCAACTTCTACGATAGTAATTGAAAAACTGATTGATCTTGAATTAATCTTTAATTTAAAAGCTGATTTATCGAGATACAAAAAAAAGAAGTTGCAAAAGGCTGCTTAAATCTATTTCAACAATGAGGAATATCTTCCTCAGTTCTTCTGAAATGAGTATTAATGTGCCAACGTGTGTATATCTGGTAGTTGATTTGATTGCACTCTCCGTATTAAATCTATAAAATACCTAGCTTATAAATGCCTGTACTGCGCTTAAAATCAAGTTAAGGGTCATTCGTTAATCTTATATAAGAACTTTACCTTTAAACTTTTCTTCCGGAAGTTTAATTGTTAACGTATGTTTAAATGCCTGCTGCTGGCTTATTTCGCACTTTCAAGCTTCCAATTAACTGCTCATATTCAAGATTTCCATAATGCCGATTCGGTTAGAGTAATTACTATTAAGGTAATAGTTACACCCAAAACCGAAACCATCTATGAAAAAGATACGGTAATTAATTATGGGCTTAAGAAAAC